>CAZMXX010000201.1:0-7342 GCA_964570315.1 uncultured Anaerolineaceae bacterium
GTTTTGTCCGCTCCATTATCTCACATCCTGCCTAAAAACTGAAACGCACCCTTTTCACCGGAGGGAAAACAGTGGGTAATTTATGCACTTTGAACGGATGTGTCAAATTCCCGATGAGATTATGCCCGTTTAGCACAATCAGCTTGTCAAATTCATCAAAGGCAATTACAATAATTGACGAACTATAATTTACATATTCCCATTCACCCGGTTTTGTCTAAGGCGAAGGAGACAGAACAAATGCACACAATTTTAGTTGTTGATGATGAAGAACCGGTTGCCTTAAGCATTGAGTTGAGTTTGCGCCGCGATTATCAGGTGCGGGTCGCCAATAGCGCCATCGAAGCGCTGAAAATCATTCGCCGCGCCGTGCCCGACTTGATTATTCTGGATATCATGATGCCCGGCATGGACGGCATCCAATTTTGCAACGAACTGCGCAAAGACCCGATGTTCCGCGCGATACCCATTTTGTTCCTGACCGCCAAAGGGCGGATTGAAGATAAAATCGCGGGGCTGGAAGCCGGCGCCGACGATTATCTGACCAAACCGTTTGATGTGCGCGAACTTCAGTTGCGGGTAAAAGCCATCCTCCGCCGCCTTACCGACACCCAACCGGCAGAAGATACCCCCGAAAAATTGGTGGTGGGCGATTTAATGCTGAATTGCCAGAATTATCAGCTCAGCACCCCGGATAAAACCGTGCTGCTCACCCCGGTTGAATTTGATTTGATGTACCATCTGATGAGCCATCCCAATCAGGTTTTCAGCGGCGAACGCCTCTTGCGAGAATTGTGGGACTACCCCAGCGACACCGGCAGCCCGGACTTGGTGCGGATGCACATCCGCAACTTGCGTCTAAAGGTCGAACCGGACAGCCGAAACCCGCGCTTCATTTTAACCGTGCCCCGCCACGGATATACCATCGCCAATAGCGAGTGATGCGCAACCTTCCGTAAAAATTTCTTTACGTATATTTTACGCAAGAACATCCCATATTTCCTTGACAGCATCAAGGAATTGTGTTTCACTATTCACGTGAATACTGATACCCTCTCCCCCCCAACGGCAACCGAAAATCGCATTTTGGTGGTGGACGACCAATACCCCGTCCGCCTGCTGATTCAGCGCGTGCTGGCGCAGAGCGGCTACACCGTTGATGAAACGCCCAGCGGACGCGAAGCGCTGGCGTTGATGGAACAACACACCTACGCCGTTTTGATAACCGATTTGAAGATGCCCGATATGTCCGGGTTGGAGATACTGGAAGCCGCCAAACAACTTTCGCCGACCACGGAAGTGATTGTGATAACCGCCCACGGCACTGTCGAATCGGCAATAGCGGCGATGCGGGAAGGCGCCTACGACTACCTCGCCAAGCCGGTGGAGATGAAGGCGCTGCTCCACAGCGTGGAACAAACCCTGCAATATCGCCGGTTGAAGCATGAAAAATCCACCCTGATTGCGGATTTGGAAACCCAAAGCACCCAACTGAAACGAATGCTCTCCGTGAGCAACCAACTCGCGCACATCACCTTCACCGACCACCTGCCGCTGGCGGAAATCGTCGCGGTCATTGCCGACACGTTGCAACTGAAAATCGCCATCACCGTGTTTGAACACCCGGACAGCGCCCCCCGACACGTTTTTTCGGCGGAAACCGCGCCCGTGTGGAAAGAACGCATCAGCCGTCAAGTCACCGACATCGCCGCGCTGGAAGCCCTGCTCGCCTGCACCGACACCGCGAACAAAGTCCATCTCATCCCCCCCGACTGTTTCCCGGACACCGACGCCGTCGCCCCGCCCGAAGAAGTCCCGCCGCAAATCATCGCCATCGGTTTGGATGTACACCCCACGCCCACGGCGGCAGTGCTGTGGATTTGCCATGAATCCCAGACGGCGGCAGAGTTGCAGCGCTGGGAATTGCTGGCGAACCAACTCTCCGCAACGCTGAAAAATGCCGGTCTGGCGCTGGCGCAACACCGCCAAATTAATGTCCGCAACGCGCTGGTGCAAGCGGGACAGCACATTTCCACTGTATTGAATCAGCAGGATGTGCTGCTCACGATCTTGCAAGCCACCCGGCAGGTTTTGCCACACACCGAGCAAATCGGCATTTATTATTATGAAGAACGCACCGCCGAATTGCATTTTCTGGGGTTGGACGAAGCGCAAAATTCACTCTCCACGCCCCCCATCCCCACCGAGCAGGTCGATAAAGTATTGCAAGCGCGCCAAGATGCGCCGGACATGTCCATCACGCTCAATGGCGAACCGCACACGCTGATATTGGAGCCGCTGGTTGCCAGCACCATCACGCTCGGCGCGCTGGCGGTATTGGCGAAAAAACCGCGCGCCATCGCCGAACCGTACCGTCAGGCGCTGCCGATGCTCACCAATCAGGCGGCAATTGCCCTGCAAAATGCCCGGCTGTACGAAGAGGCGCGGCGGCTGGATGAACTCGGCGCGCTGGTGGAAGCGGGGCAAGCCATCAACCGCACGCTGAATTTGCGGGAAACGCTGCAAACCACGCTTATGGTGACCCGAAACCTGACCAACGCGCTGGCGAGTTTCATTTATTTGTTCACCCCCGACCACCGGCGCATCGATTCGGTGATCACGTTGGGGCACGAAACGAAACTGTCCGATGCCGACCGGCGCGAATCGAGTCGGCTGGCGTGGGACGTTTTTCGCACCAACGACACGGCGCAAATTCACACCGACACCCCCGATGCCCACGCGATTCAATCGTGGCTCGCCGTGCCGCTGGCAACGGGCAGCGCTCCCATCGGCGCGTTGGTGCTGGGCAGTGAACGGCGGCACAGTTTCACGGCGGATGACCCCCGCCTGATTCAAGTCATCGCCGCGCAAGCCGCCACCGCCATTGAAAACGCCCGTCTGTACGAGGAAGTGGAACGGCGATTGCAACAAACACACGTGCTCGATACCATCACCCGCAGTATCAGCACCACGTTGAACCTTCCCGCCGTGTTGAAACTCATCGTGCAATCCGCGGTGAAGACCATCCCCACCGCCACCAACAGCGCGGTCTACCTGCACGGCGCAAACCAAACGCTCACTTTGGAAGCGGAGGCGGCGGAGCAACCGCAACTCCCCGTCGAAATTCACCGCGTGCGGGAACTGATTGCGGAAGAATCCATCAGCACCCTGCAACCCGTGCGCCGCCAATGGCACAGCACCGCGGAAGCCTCCGCCACATGGACGTTTCTCGCCGTGCCGCTGCAAGTGCGCGAAGCGACCATCGGCGCGATAACCGTCGAAAGTCCGCACCCCACCGGTTTCATGGCGGGCGACGAATCGCTCCTGCACACCTTTGCCAGCCACGCCTCCGTCGCCATTCAGAATGCCAACCTGTTCCAAGAGCTGACATCCGCCTATATTGACCTGAAACACCATCAGGACGAGCTGCTGAAAAACAACCAAACCCTGCAAGCCCTGTTCAACGGTATCACCGACGGGTTACACATCGTAGACCGCTCACTCAAAATCATCGCCATCAACCAAGCGGAAGCCATCCGCGTGGGGGGGCAGCCGGAAGACTTCATCGGCACAAAGGGCGGGTCGCACATCTGGGGGGATGCCACCCCGGCAATTGCGCAAATCGTGCGCGACACCATCGCCCGGAAAAAGGGCGTTTTGTGGGGGAGCGGAGAAGCGGCATACCAACAAATCACCCCGCCGAATCGGGGTCCGTATGCAGAGCGGGACGTGCGCACCTATCCCATCATCGGCGCGGATGACACCGTGCAACAGGTCATCATTTTCGCGCAGGATGTCTCGGAAAAGCACCGACTGCAAGCCACGCTCTTCCGTTCGGCAAACTTGGCGGCGGTCGGGCAATTGGCGTCCAGCATTGCCCATGAAATCAACAATCCGCTGACGGTGATTATTGCCAACAGCCAAATTCTGCAAATGGAAGCCGCCCCGGATGACCCGGACAGCAGTTTGGTTGATTATATTCTGGATGCCGGAATGCGCATTCAGCACATTGTGCAGAATTTGCTCGATTTTTCCACGCAGGAAAGTTATGAATGGGCAGAAGTGGATGTGGAATCCACAGTGGATGATGCCCTGACACTCATCGCCGCCCCGCTGCGAAAGGGGAAAATCACGGTGAGGAAAGATTTTCCGACGCTATCCACCATCATCGCCAGCGCGAACCATCTTCAGCTCATCTGGATGAATCTGCTGCAAAACGCCCGCGAGTCCATCGCCCAATCCGACCGGGAGGGGCTGATTGAGATTTCCGCCCGTCAGGCAACGCCGGAAACGGTGGAAATCACCATTGCCGATAACGGCGTCGGCATTGCGAAAGAACATCTGGAACGCCTTTTTCACCCCTTCTTCACCACCAAACCGCCCGGGCAGGGTCCCGGATTGGGGTTGTACACCTGCCGCACCATCGTCCAACACCATCACGGCAGTATTGATGTGCGCAACAAAAAAGAGGGCGACGGCGCCATTGCCACCGTCACCCTGCCGATTGACTCCTCCCCCGCCAACGAAACTAGCGCTATTTCATCACCAGTGGCAGAAATACCTTGAGGGTTTTGTTGTCCTGTCCGGGGATGACGTTCACCAGCGCCACATCATCCAGATACACCCAGGTATTGTCCATCGGCGCGGTGCGATTCGATACCCGAAATTCGACATTCACCACCTGCCCTTTGAACGGGGTCACATCAAAATAGCCGAAATGCCAGCCGTTTTCATCTTCAGGATGGGCGTCAACGGGTGATGCCGGATTTTGGGTGTACCAGCCATAATACCAATCGGCAGAATATGCCACGCCATCCTGATTGGCAACCAGTTCCAACCCGTTGCGATACACTTCAAACGGATCCCACTCCGTGCCGCTGTCGCTCACGGCAACATCATACCCCACAATCCGGTAGTGATATTGAATCTGCGATACACCGTTCACCGGCACATAGAAAGACTGGCTCACCCATGCTTCACTGAGCTGATGGGGGCAATTGTTGGGATAATCATAGCTGTGATACCCGTTCACCACCGGGTAGCCCGGCAAATCCGCGCTGCTGCACAATGAGCCGACCGTCGCGCCCAGACGCACCATCTTTGTGCCGCTGTACGGGGTGATGACCTTACCGCCGACAATGTCGCTGGAAATGATGGCGACCTGATAGCTGGGCATCTCCGCCCGCCACCACGAAAATTGCGGGCTGGGCGTGACGGTATTTCGCGCCGCCCAACTGTTGAACGTCCCCGATTCAAAATCGCCATCTTTCAATCCCCCGTCGAGGAAGAAAATATCCACATCGCCGTCGGTCGTCCACCCCGCCACCGTGATGCTCGCTTTGCCGGCGACGTTCGCCGCGGTGAGCACCCGCGTGGTCACCCCGGCGACGGTGGGCGCGGCGTCGCTCAGCGTCCCCGCGCTGGCGGTGATGGTCAGCGGGTCGGTGAAATCGGTGAGGGTATGCCCGTAATCATCCTGCACCGAGAAGGTGAGCAACGCCTGACTGCTCCCGTCGGCGGGGAGGAAATTCGGCACGGCGTCTATCATCACCTGCGTCGGCGGACCGACGGTGAACGTGACCACGCCCTGCGCCTGATTGCCGTCCACGTAAAAATCCGCGATGCCACCCCCCATACCGGCGGTGAGCGTGCGCGTGAAAACGCCGTTCACCGTGCCGCCATCCCCGCTGATGCTCCCCAGCGTGGCGGTGATGGTCGGCTGTGTGCCATCGGGAACGAGTTGCCCATTCGGGTTGAAAACCTGAATCGTCAATAGCGCCGTGTTCGTGCCGTCCGCCAGCAGGGTATCCGGCGCGGCGGAAACGATGGCTCTCGGCGCAATCACCACTTTGTCGCCCCCCGCTTCAAAATCTTCCACATACAGATGCACCGTGCCGAAAAATTTTCCCGAAACGAGGGTGCGGGTGGTGACACCGTTCACCACCGGTGCATCACCGATGATGGTGTCAAGGTCGGTGACGATGCGCACGCCGGAACTATCCACTAAATTGTTGAACGCATCTTTGATGGTGATGACCAGATTGCTGGTTTCGCCGCCGACGTAAATCGTTTTGGGGTTGGCGGTGACGGTCGCCGTCGCCGGTGCGCCGGGATGGACATTCACATTGAGCATGCTGCTGAAAATGGTGCCGCTGTACGCTTTGATGCCCACCAACCCCGCCGTTGTGCCGGTGAAAACCACATTGCTGAACACCAGCGGCGCAGTGGAAACAACCGTCCCCGACAGGACGCCATCGCCATTGCCCGGCTGGCTGACGCAATAGCTGAGGTTTTGCGGACACGCGCCCGACCAGTATCGCCAACTGAAATCACGCTGTCCGGTATCATTGCCGAAGGCATCATACCCCACCGCGATGAGGGTGACGCCATCCCCGGCGGTCACATCGAGCGGACTGGTGGGATGCACCACAATCTGCGCCAGTGACCCCGCCACAATCTGCACCGGGTCGGCAATCGGGTCGAGGGTGACCACATCTCCCCACGGAGTGCGCACGGTCACGGTGAAGACCACCGCGCCGACTTCCCCTTGCGGCACGAGGACGCGCGTCACCTGCCCGTTGACGCTGGTGGTGGTGTTGGAAACCACCGCGCCGATGGAGGTGGTGACGGTGATGCCCGAACCGTCTATGATGGGGCGTCCGCGCGCATCCAGAATGGTGACGGTCAAATCGGCTTGTTCGGGTTCGCCGGCGTGCAGAGTGCGAACGGTGGTGGAAATGGTCGCGGTGACGGGAATGCCGGGCACTTGCCGCAGAACATCGCCCGTTTGCGGCAACGACGTTCCCCCGTAGGTCACACCGATATTCACCGTGCTGACGGTCACATCGGAAGTGAAGGTCAGGGTGAACATGCCATTCGTCGCCACCGTAGTAGTGGGGACGATTGTGCCCCGGTCAACCGAAACGACTGCCGTGCCCGTGCCGCCAACATCGAACCCGCTGGCATCTTTGATGGTGAAAACCAACTGCGAGCCGGACGCGCCATCCGCCACCACGGCGGCGGGGGTGGCGGAAAGCCACGCCTGCGCGGGAGCGCCCACCACAAAATCAACAGTATCGCCCGAAACGAAGAGCGAGCCGTTCGGCGCATCCACCGCGAATGACGCCGTGCCGAGCGTCCGGGTGGATACCAGTGTGCGATTCACTTTCCCGCTCACGGTGTCGCCCGCGCCGGAGACCGTCCCCAGCGATGCCGTCACGGTGATGGGCGTGCCGTGCGTGTCGGAGCCGGAGACCTCCTCGGCCGCTGTGGAGATTGTGTCGCCCAACGCGGAGCCGCTGCCATACGACGGCGGCGGTGAGCGCCGTCCAGCCAGGACGGG
>CAZMXX010000202.1:0-7302 GCA_964570315.1 uncultured Anaerolineaceae bacterium
CCCCCACCCCTGTGCCGCTTGCGCGGTATAAACTGGCATTCACCAAATGGGACGGTTCCAAACATTCGCTTTGGCTCGCCAATTTGGACGGCACCGCCCAGCAATTTTTGCTCGATTTTGCCGCCAGCCCGACATGGTCGCCCGACGGCAACCAACTGGCATTCTTTGGCGAGCAGGGCATTGACCATCAGCCCGCCACTGCCGGCGGCACCGACGGCATCTGGAAAATGGACGCCGACGGCAGCAACCCCGTACAACTGCTCCCCGAAGGGACGGCGCACACCGTCACATGGTCGCCCGATGGCGCCATCATCGGCTTTGATGCGGCGCGCGGCAGCCCGGAACGGCGAGTCTATTTCATCAACCCCGATGGCGCACCCCAGCCATTTGAAGCGCTGGGCGAACATCCATCCTTTTCGCCGGATGGTCGTCAGATTGTGGTAAAAGTCTGCCGCCCCGAATGCGGGCTGTGGATTGAAAACCCCGACGATGCCGCACCGCGCCGCCTCACCACCGAAGGCTCGGACGGATTGCCCGTGTGGTCGCCGAACGGCAGAAAAATCGCCTTCAGCCGCAACGTGGACGGCAATGTGGATGTGTACACCATCAACCCCGACGGCAGCGGGCTGAAACGGCTCACCACCGCCGCGGGGAACGATTCCGTCCCGGCGTGGACACCCGACAGCCGTCAGATTGTCTTCCGCTCCACCCGCAACGGGGTGTGGCAGATTTTCGTCATGAACGCTGACGGCTCAAACCAACGCATGATTCTGGACAATGTCGGCGCCAGCGATGAATGGGCGTTTGACAGAATGTCCGTAAAGTAAGTTTCACGTTTCAGGTTTCAGGTTCAATGTGAAAAATACTGTCCTCAAACCTCAAACCTGAAACAAAAAACTTGGAACCTGAAACACATTTATGAACAACATCAGAAATTTTTCAATTATCGCCCATATTGACCACGGCAAATCCACCCTTGCCGACCGCCTTTTGCAAGCTACCGGCACGCTCACCGAGCGGGAAATGCAGGCGCAGGTGCTCGACAGCATGGATTTGGAACGGGAACGCGGTGTGACCATCAAAGCCAGCGCCGTGCGCATGAATTACACCGCCCGCGACGGTCAGGAATATGAATTAAACCTGATTGACACGCCGGGACACGTGGATTTCACCTATGAAGTGAGTCGCGCGCTGGCAGCGTGCGAAGGGGCGGTGCTAGTGGTGGACGCCACCCAGGGGGTGGAAGCTCAGACGCTGGCGAACCTCTATCTGGCAATTGACAACGATTTGGAAATTGTGCCGGTCGTCAATAAAATTGATCTCCCTTCCGCCCGCCCCGATGACATTGCGCAGGAAATTGAAGACCTCATCGGGCTGGACGCCGCCGACGTCATCCCCGTTTCCGCCAAAACCGGCGCCGGGGTGGACGACCTGCTGGAAGCCATCATCGCCCGCGTCCCCGCCCCCACCGGCAACCCGGACGCGCCTGCCCGCGCGCTCATCTTTGACAGCCATTATGATTCATACAAAGGGGTGATTGCCTATGTGCGGGTGGTGGACGGCGTTTTCAAAAAAGGGGACAACGTTTACTTCGCCGCCTCGGACGAAACGGTGGAACCGCCGGAACTGGGCGTCTTTCGCCCCGGTATGACGCCGGTCAACGCCCTGCACGCCGGTGAAGTGGGTTATATCGCCACCGGGCTGAAAACCATCCGCAGCGTCCGCGTCGGCGATACTGTTTCCCTCCCCGACGCCGCCATTGACCCGCTGGCGGGATACAAACCCGTCAAGCCGATGGTCTTCGCCGGATTCTATCCCACCGAAAATGAAGGGTACGACCTGCTGAAAGATGCGCTGGAAAAACTGCAATTGAATGATGCCTCGCTGGTTTATCAGCCCGAAACGAGTCAAGCCCTCGGTTTCGGGTTTCGCTGCGGATTTTTGGGGCTGTTCCACATGAACATCATTCAAGAGCGGCTGGAACGGGAATACGACCTCGACATTCTGGCGACCGCGCCCAGCGTGCAGTATCGCGTCAAGAAAACCAACGGGGAAACGCTGGTCATCTCCAGCCCGGCAGACCTGCCCGACCCCGGCGTCATCGAAGCGATTGCCGAGCCGTGGATGAAACTCAGCATCTACACCCCCGCCGAATATATCGGTCCCATCATGGAAATCACCACCAAACGGCGCGGCGAATATCTGCACATGGAATATCTGGACGCCACCCGCGTCCTGCTGGAATATTACCTCCCGCTGGCGGAAATGGTGATCGATTATTACGACCAGCTCAAGAGTGTGAGCCGGGGATACGCCTCGCTCGATTATAGCTTCCACGAATACCGCGACAGCGATTTGGTCAAAGTGGACGTGCTGGTGAACAAAGATGTGGTGGACGCGCTCAGCATCATCGTTCACCGCGACCAAGCGTATCACCGCGGGCAAAAGCTGGTCAGCAAACTGAAGAAGCTCATCCCGCGCCAAATGTATGAAGTGCCGATTCAAGCCGCGGTGGGCACAAAAGTCATCTCCCGCGCCAACGTCAAAGCCCTGCGCAAAGACGTGCTGGCAAAATGCTACGGCGGGGATGTCAGCCGCAAACGGAAACTGCTGGAAAAACAGAAAAAAGGTAAAAAACGGATGAAGATGGTGGGAAATGTGGAAATCCCGCAGGAAGCATTTATGTCCGTTTTGCAGTTGAATGATGATTGAGCGATTCTGCTCTCACGCAACATGCCTCACGTTTCACGAATAAAAAGGACACAAAATTTATGGAACAGAAACTCGCTACGCTGAAAACCCGTCTCGCCGAGATTGCCGACCTGCACGCCACCGGCGCACTGCTGGGATGGGATCAGGAAACCTATATGCCCGATGGCGGCGCGGCGGAACGCGCCGAACAGCTTGCCACCATCTATAAAATCGCGCACGAAAAATTCACCGCCGATGAAATCGGTGAATTGCTGGAAGCGGTGCAACCCCTCGCCGAACAGCTCGACGACGACGCGGATGATGCAGCGCTGCTGCGCGTCACCCGCCGCGATTACGACAAAGCACGCAAACTCCCCACCGATTTGGTCGTGGCGCTCTCTCGCGCCACCAGCCACGGCGTGGAAAGCTGGAAGAAAGCCCGCGCCGCCAACGACTTCGCCGCTTTTCAACCGCATCTGGAAAAAATCGTTGACCTGACCATCCAAAAAGCGGAAGTGCTGGGCTATGAGGAACATATCTACAATGCCCTGCTGGATGATTACGAGCCGGATATGAAAATATCGCAGATTAATCCCATCTTCCGGCAAGTGAAAGACGCCACCGTGCCGCTGGTTGCCGCCATCAACGCACAGTCGCCGATTGATGACTCATTCCTGCACCAGTATTTCGACCCCAAAACACAGTGGGATTTCGGCGTGGCAGTGGTGAAAGATTTCGGGTACGATTTCACCCACGGGCGACAGGATAAATCGGCGCACCCCTTCACCACCAGTTTCGGCGTGGGCGACGTGCGCATCACCACCCGCATTCTGGAAAACTATCTGCCCTCGGCGCTGTTCAGCACCATGCATGAAGCGGGGCATGGGATGTACGAACAGGGTATCGCGCCGTCGCTGGCGCGCACACCATTGCGGGATGGCGCATCGCTGGGGATACACGAAAGTCAATCTCGCATGTGGGAAAATGTGGTGGGCAGAAGTATGGGCTTTTGGCAACACTACTACCCTACCCTGCAAAAAAGTTTTTCCGACCAATTGGGGAACGTGCCGCTAGAAACCTTTTACCGCGCCATCAACAAAGTGACGCCCTCACTCATCCGCGTGGAAGCCGATGAAGTCACCTATAATCTACACATTTTTGTTCGATTTGAACTGGAGCAAGCGCTGGTCACGGGGGAATTGAAGGTCGCCGATTTGCCGGAAGCGTGGAACGAAAAATACCGCGCCTACCTCGGCGTCACCCCCGATTCCGATACCAATGGGGTGATGCAGGACATCCACTGGTCGAGCGGGTTGATTGGCTATTTCCCCACCTATTCGCTGGGCAACATCCTTTCGATGCAATTCTTCAACAAAATGGTGGCGGAGAATCCCGCCGTTCCGGCGGAAATTGCGCGCGGGAAATTCGATACGGTGTTGGGCTGGTTGAAAGAGAACATCCATCGTCACGGGCGAAAATACACCCCCGCCGAATTAATCGAACGGGTCACCGGCGGCGGCATTGATGCCCAACCGTACATCAAATACATCACCGATAAATATACGGGAATATATCGCCTGTAACAAACAATCGCCCCGAAATAAATTTCGGGGCTTAGCGCTCAAGCCGGTGTTTGGTCAGGTTGGGGTGATAAATAAGGATGGCATCTGCTGAAAGTAATCTCCAAACTACTGTTTCATCTTTCAAGGAACCGCTGGTTTGATACCATTGTGCAATGGAGTTTTGCCAAATGGAGCTGTCTTCTGCCACTGAAACGGCTTTTTGAAACAGACGAGACCATAGTTTTTTACCATCCACGTCCTTTCTGGCACACACATTTATTGCTGGTGCCGAAGCATCGGTTCTCCGATCTGCAACACCTTCAACCCAACCAATACAGTCTGGTTTATGGTATTTTACAACTCGCCGTACGAGCGATACGAACACTCGAACTTTTAGATTCCGGTTTTTTAGTTTTGGTCAACGGAGGAAAATATCAAGATGTCGGGCAACTCCATTTTCATTTGGCAATTGATACTCTTGCAGCGAAATACAACCCGCCGGACAGCGTGCCAAAAGAAACCTTACTCAATACAAACTTGATCACAGCCTTTCACCATCCTCACCCGTACCGCACCACACACATCATAATCCAGCCGAAAAATACAACCGTCACTTTATTGAGTTTGACAGAAGATGACCGCAACATTATTGGTGATGTAATTTTTGTGGCGATAAATTTGGTGGAGAAACTGAATTTATTGTCGAAGGGATATACTTTGTTGACCGTGTACAATCCGAATCAAACAAATGCGCGTTTTTGTTTTCATCTGGTTTCAGGTGGAACAGTTGCCCCGTGAGAACCATCCCGGTGCATACCAGCAGATAGATTACAGAAGGAAAGAGAGAGAGGGATAGAGAATTATACGCTCCCTATCCCTCTCCCTCTCTCTATCCCTATCTGCCTTTCAACGCCTCAATCGCGGCATTCAATTGCGAATCGCCCGCCTGTTGAAACTCGTCGGCGGTCATTTTTTCCACGTCTCTGGGGGTGAGCAACGGTTCACCTTCCGCCAGCGAAACTTCCACATCCGGCGAAACACCGTTCCGCCAAATATGCCGCCCGTCCGGGGTGAGCCATTCCGACGTGCCGAGCAACAGCATTGAGCCATCGCTGAGAGTATACGGCGTGAGCACCGTCCCCGCGCCGAAGGTCGTTTCGCCAATGAGCGTGCCGCGCCGGTGGTCTTGAATCGCCCCGGCAAAAATTTCGGCGGCGCTGGCAGTCCCTTTGTCCATCAGCACCACCAACGGAATATCGAGTGCGATACCATCTTTTTTCACCGGAAAACGTTTGATATTGTCGCGCGCGTCCCGTTCCTGCAACACATCCCCCGTATCCAAAAACTGACTACTCACTGCCACCGCCTGGTCGAGCAACCCACCGCCATTCGAGCGCACATCCACAATCAACGCAGTGACCCCTTCCGCCTGCACCGATTCCAGCGCCGAAACGAGTTGATCGTTCGCCACGCTGCTGAACTGATTCAGCCGGATGAAGCCGATATTTGTGCCGGGGATGACCGTCCAGCTCACTGCCGGAATCTTGATTTCATCCCGCACAATGGTGATGTCCACCGGCTCGGTGGCGTTTTCATGCAGAATGGTCAGCGTGACCTCCGTCCCCTTTTCGCCTTTGATGCGCGACACCACTTCATCCAGCAACATCCCGGTCACGTCCGTGCCATCCACCTGCAAAATGACATCCCCCGCGCGGATACCCGCTTGCTCGGCGGGCGACCCCGCGAAGGGGGTGATGATGAACGGGCGTTTCTGGTCATCCACACCCAAATACGCGCCGATGCCGAAAAATTTTCCGTTCAGGTGTTCCTGCTCGCCGTTGGCTTCATTCGGGGTGAGGAAACGGGTGTGCCCCTCATCGCCCAACGCTTCGGTGATGCCGCGAATGGCGGCATATTCCAGTTCATTCGGTTTTTCCAACACGGAACGATCCACATAATTGTCGCGGATGAGCCGCCACGCCTCCCGAAAAACCGACATATCATCGGTGGGCGCATCGGCAGCGACGCTGGCGGGAACCAGTCGCGGCAGATAACCCATCTGCGCGGCAAGCACCCCACCGGCGAAAGTTATCGTCAACAAAAAAACCAAAACTGTACCAAAAAAGAGTCTCTTTAAAATTTTCATCATACTCCAAATTATAGGCTGAAAGATTAATGCAGGATGAAGGGGGTAGTTGTCAGTTTTCGGTTTTTGGTTTTCAGCACAGGCTGACCACTGACCACTGACCACTGACCACTGACCACTGAAAAATTTGCCAGCGCTCCCCATCCGATGCAAAATGCACCCGATATTATGGCACAAATAACCAATTCCCGAAAAACCGAATACCTCATCGCGACAGGGGTGGGCGCGGCGGTGCTGGCGGTCTATCTAGCAACTCTCGCACCGACGGTGCTTTTTGCCGATGGCGGCGAATTTCAATTCGTGCCCTGGCTGCCGGGCATTGCCCATCCCACGGGATACCCGCTGTATGTGCTGACGGGCTGGCTGTTCAGCCACGCTTTCCCCGTCGGCGAAGTGGCGTGGCGGATGAATCTCTTTTCGGCGGTGACGGGCGCGGCGGCGGTGGCGCTGGTCTATCTGCTGGCGAAAGAGATGGTCGCGCGGATGTTCCCGGCGGGGTCGACGGTGGCACAGCGCGTGGCGGCGGTGGCGGGCGCGTTCAGTTTCGCCTTCGGGCAAGCCTTCTGGAGCCAAGGCATCATCGCCGAGGTGTACAGCCTGCACGCCCTTTTCGTCGCCCTGATTTTCTGGCTGACCGTGCGCCGCTTCCCCGCCGATGCGCCCGCGTCGCGCGCGTTCACTTTTCGGCATGGAAAATGGCTGGCGCTGGCAATGGGGCTGTCGCTGACGCACCATCGCACCGCCGTGCTGATGATTCCGGCGGTGTTGCTGGCGCTGTGGCTTTCGGGCTGGCGGCGCATCACCCTGCCCGATGCCGCGAAACTGCTCGCGCTCGGCGCGTCGCCCGCCGTACTGTACCTTTATCTGCCCCTGATTGCTCCGTTTGTACCCTACACCGAACTC
>CAZMXX010000203.1:0-7300 GCA_964570315.1 uncultured Anaerolineaceae bacterium
GATGAAATCTCTCCCATTGTAAGTTTCAATAAAAATCTTGAACTTCATTTTCTTGATTATCGTTTTGATGAACCTAAATACGACGAGGCAGAGTGCCGCGAGCGCGATATTTCCTATGCCAGCCCGTTGTGGGTGAATGTGCGGCTGGTGAACAAAGACACCGGCGAAATCTCCGAGCAGGAAGTCTTCATGGGTGACTTCCCGCGGATGACCGACAACGCCACGTTCGTGGTCAACGGCGCGGAGCGCGTGGTCGTCTCGCAGCTCATTCGCTCGCCGGGCGCGTACTTCAGCGTGGCGGAAGACCGCGCAACCGGGCGCGCGCTGTCTATGGCGAAGGTGATTCCGAATCGCGGGGCGTGGCTGGAATTTGAAACATCCCGCCGCGATTTGATTTCCGTGAAGGTTGACCGGAAACGAAAACTCCCCGTGACGGTGCTTCTGCGCGCCATCGGCATCAGCACGGATGAAGAAATCATCGAGTTATTTAAAGACGTGGATGATGACCCCGACCATCCTTTCATTAATACGGCGCTGGAAAAAGACACCACCAAATCGCGCGAAGAGGCGTTGCTGGAATTCTACAAACGTCTGCGCCCCGGCGACCCCCCCACGCTCGACAACGCGGAGAGCTTCATCGAATCCCTCCTTTTCTCCCCGCGCCGGTATGATTTGGGTAGAGTGGGGCGTTATAAACTCAACCGCCGCTTGAGATTGGATATTCCGTTGAGCCAACGAGTGTTGACCCGGGAAGATATTATCGCGGTGGTGAAACGACTCATCGACATCAACAATAGCAAAATTCGCCCTGACGATATTGACCATCTGGGCAACCGTCGCATCAAAACCGTGGGCGAATTGATTCAAAACCAACTGCGCATCGGGCTGTTGCGGCTGGAGCGGGTGGTCAAAGAGCGCATGTCCATCAAAGACCCCGACCAAATCACGGCGATGTCTCTGGTGAACATTCGCCCGGTGGTGGCAGCGACGCGCGAATTTTTCGGCGGCAGTCAGCTCAGCCAGTTTATGCAGCAGACCAACCCGCTGGATGAACTGACCCACAAACGCACCTTGAGCGCGCTGGGTCCCGGCGGCTTGCGCCGCGAGCGCGCCGGTTTCGACGTGCGCGACGTTCACTATAGCCACTACGGGCGCATCTGCCCCATTGAAACGCCGGAAGGTCCCAACATCGGCTTAATTGGGCGACTGGCATCCTACGCGCGGGTAAACGATTACGGTTTCATCGAGACGCCGTACCGCAAAGTCATCAATGAAGTGGCAGCGGATGATGTGGACGGGCTGATAAATCATACCCTGAGGGAAGATATTGTCGCACCCAAATCGGATAAGGTGCTGTTTGAAGCCGGTACCTTCATTGATGAAGAAATTGCCATCAAAATCGTCAAGCTGAAATTGAAAGAGCCGGTGAAAATCGTCCCTGCGGCGACCAATGAAATTCGATACCTTTCCGCAGATGATGAAGAAGATTACACCGTGGCGCAGGCGAATGCCCTTCTTGATGAATACGGGCAGTTTATGACCCCCCGCGTGGAAGCGCGTCAGGGGCATGAAACGCGGTTTGAACCGGTGACGGGCGTTGATTTTATTGATGTTTCGCCGAAGCAGATTGTCGGCATCAGTGCCGCGTTGATTCCGTTTTTGGAGCACGATGACGCCAACCGCGCCTTGATGGGCTCGAACATGCAGCGTCAGGCTGTTCCCCTGTTGCGCCCCGATGCGCCTACCGTCGGCACGGGGATGGAATCCCCTGCCGCGCGCGACTCCGGACAACTGGTGCTCGCCCGGCATGATGGCGAAGTCGTCAGCGTGACCGGCAGAGCAATCATCGTGAAATCGGATGACGGTGAATTGCACGAATATACCCTCCGCCGATTTGCCCGCACCAACCAATCCACCTGCATCGACCAGCGTCCCATTGTGGAAAAAGGGCAGCGGGTGAGCGTGGGCGATGTGATGGCGGATTCCAGTTCCACCGAAGGCGGCGATTTGGCGCTGGGTCAAAACGTGATGGTTGCTTTCATCAGTTGGGAAGGTGGCAACTTTGAAGATGCCATTCTAATCAGCGAAGATTTGGTGCGCCATGACAAATTCACCTCCATCCATGTGGAAAAACATGAAATTGAAGCCCGTGACACCAAATTGGGTCCGGAAGAAATCACCCGCGACATCCCCAATGTGGGCGAAGACGCGCTGAAAGACCTGGATGAAAATGGCGTGATTCGCGTCGGGGCGGAAGTTGGACCCGGCGACATTCTGGTGGGGAAAATCACCCCCAAAGGTGAAACCGAGCTGACCCCGGAAGAAAAACTGCTGCGGGCAATTTTCGGCGAAAAAGCGCGGGAAGTGAAGGACTCCAGCTTGCGGCTGCCCCACGGCGACCGGGGGATTGTGGTGGACGTTCACGAATTTTCGCGCGATGAACACCATGATTTGTCCGCGGGGGTGGATAAAATGGTGCGCGTGGTGGTGGCGCAAAAACGCAAACTCCACAAGGGCGACAAAATGGCGGGGCGGCACGGCAACAAAGGTGTCATCTCGAAGATTGTGGCAATTGAAGATATGCCCTTCCTTGAAGACGGCTCGCCGGTGGAGATTATCCTCAACCCGTTGGGCGTCCCGGCGCGTATGAACATCGGGCAGATTTTGGAGACGCACTTGGGCTACGCCGTGAGTCGTCTCGGCTTCCGCGCGGTATCCCCCGTGTTTGACGGCGCGCGCGAAGATGAAATCGCCGCCGAACTCTCGCGGGCGTGGCTGATGGATCGCGCTTGGGAGCAGGTTACGGAAGAAGCGTGGCGCTGGATGATGGAACAGGATTATGAGCCGGAAGACCTTGAGGACGAAGACGAAGTTCGTCGTTTGTATCTCATTGAAAAATTGGACGGTATGGGCTTTGATGAAGAACAGCTGGCGACTGATGAAATCTACGCCCGTCGCGCCGCTGTGCATGCATGGTTGAAAGACCACGGATACGACCCCGACTTCCTGCTGGTGTTTGAGGGAACCCGTCGGGATGAGCGCGTCGGCAAAGAATCGCGCGAAGCCGTCCGTTTGGTTTGCCTGCGCGAATGGTTGCGTTATTTGAAAGAACGCTACGCCATTGAAGCGAACCTCAGACCCGCCCCCATCATCGACACGCTGGATGTGGACGCCATTGCGGAAGACAAGTTGGATGAAATCGCCATTTCCGCCAGCCGGCAAACGAATATTCCCATTCCCACCACCGGCAAAGCGACGTTGTACAACGGGAAAACCGGCGAACCGTATGACCATCCCGTCACCATTGGGATGGTTCACATGCTCAAATTGCACCATCTGGTTGAGGACAAAGTCCATGCCCGTTCCACCGGACCGTACAGTCTGGTGACGCAGCAACCGTTGGGCGGTAAAGCGCAGTTTGGCGGGCAACGGTTCGGGGAAATGGAAGTCTGGGCGCTGGAAGCGTATGGCGCGGCGCATACCCTGCAAGAAATGCTCACCGTGAAGAGCGATGATGTCACCGGACGGGTGAAAACGTATGAAGCCATTGTGCGCGGCGACAAAATCCAATCGCCGGGTGTGCCGGAGAGCTTCCGGGTGCTGGTGAAAGAGTTGCAATCGCTGGGGCTTTCGGTGGAAGTTATCACCGATAGCGACGAACGCATCACCTTCGGCAAAGAAGAACAGAAGGAGCGTTTGCCAAAATTGGGACTTAGCCTTACAATCCCCGGTGGTGTGCGATAACACACCCAATCGGGCACGAAATGCCCGAGTAAAACTGAATCATAATTTTGACGGATGATGGCCGGCATGGTACAATCCGCTTTCGTGGGTATGGGGTGAGTTGCGCTCACTATACGGGGGTTCTTCATCAAAAAAGAATCTCCGCCCACCAAATAAGCTGCATAGCTTCACGAGCCATCGTCATGTATTATTGCGATGGCTCGTCTGATGCAGGAGAATCTTGACATCAGCCCCGGCGTTCATCGCGGGAAAGTTTTATCAAAAAAGATTGCTATAGAAATTAGGAGGTTCCTTTGCCTACCATCAATCAAATTATGCGGAAAGGGCGTACCCGTAAAAAAACTCGTGTTACCGCGCCGCATCTGCGATTCACCTACAACGCACTCAAAAACAGCCGTAGCGAAGGGGATGGCTCGCCGCAAAAACGTGGTGTGTGTACTCAGGTTCGGACGGCATCACCCAAAAAGCCGAACTCGGCATTGCGGAAAATTGCCCGTGTGCGTTTGACCAACGGCATTGAAGTGACAGCGTATATTCCCGGTGAAGGGCATAATCTGCAAGAGCACTCGGTGGTACTCATTCGCGGCGGTCGTGTGAAAGACTTGCCCGGTGTGCGCTACCACGTGGTTCGCGGTGCGCTGGATGCCACCGGCGTGGATGCCCGTCGTCGCGCGCGGTCAAAATATGGCACCCGTCGCCCTAAAAAATAAACTGATAAATCTGAAATAGAGAAATTGGAGTAATTGATGAGACGTAATCGAGCTCCTCTGCGAGTGGTTGAACCGGATGTCCGATACAACAGTGAATTAGTTGCCCGCTTCATTAATAAAGTGATGTATGGCGGCAAAAAAAGCTTGGCGACCCGTCTGGTGTATGACGCGATTGAATTAGCCGGTGAACGAGCCAAGAAACCCGGACTGGAAGTTTTTGAAGAAGCCGTAAAAAATGTAACGCCGATGTTGGAAGTACGCCCGCGCCGTGTGGGTGGGGCAACCTATCAGGTTCCCATGGAAGTTCGCACGGAGCGCCGTCGCAGTTTGGCACTGCGGTGGCTGTTGGCATCCGCTCGCGCACGCGGGGGGAAATCCATGGTGGAAAAGCTGGCGACAGAATTCCTTGAAGCCGCAAAAGGGCAGGGCTCTGCCGTGAAGAAAAAAGACGATACCCACCGCATGGCAGAAGCCAACAAGGCATTCGCGCATTATCGTTGGTAGCGCCGCGTCGTAACGTTTAGCCAGCATCATACAAGTTTAACGATTTCGAGTCCAAAGCGCTTGGGAAGAGTTGAAGTGTCTTTGGACTTTGAATCTGTTTTGAGAGAGAAAGAATGGGACGAAAATACCCGTTAGAGCAAACACGAAACATTGGAATTATTGCCCACATTGACGCGGGTAAAACCACATTAACAGAACGAATCTTATTTTATACCCAGAAAATCCATCGCATCGGTGAAGTCCATGACGGCGCCGCCACAATGGACTGGATGGAGCAGGAACAGGAGCGCGGCATCACCATCACCGCCGCCGCAACCACCTGTTTTTGGAAGGGCACGCAAGTCAACATCATTGACACGCCGGGACACATTGACTTCACAGCAGAGGTTCAACGCTCATTGCGCGTGCTGGACGGCGGCGTCGTGGTCTTCGATGCCGTGGCGGGTGTGGAACCGCAATCCGAAACCGTTTGGCGACAGGCTGACCGTTTCGGCGTGCCCCGCATCTGTTTTGTCAACAAAATGGATCGCGTCGGGGCTGACTTTTTCCGCACGGTGGGGATGATTAGAGACCGACTCGGTTCAAATCCTCTGCCAGTGCAAATGCCCATCGGCGCGGAAGACCAGTACAAAGGCGTCATAGACCTCTTCAGCATGAAAGCGGTCTATTATCTGGATGATCTCGGCACGAAATCGGAAGAAGTTGACATTCCCGAAGAATTGCTGGAACAGGCGCAGAAAATGCGCGAAGAATTGGTGGAAAAAGTCTCGGAAACCGATGACGACCTGACCATGAAATATCTGGAAGGGGAAGATATCGCCGAAGACGAACTGCGTGCAGCGCTCCGCCGCGCCACTATTGACAATAAACTGGTGCCGGTGCTGTGCGGAACGGCGTTGAAAAACAAAGGCGTTCAGCGGTTGATGGACGCGGTGGTGACATTCCTGCCCTCGCCGTTGGATATTCCGCCGAAAGTGGCGAATGACCTGGACTCCGGCGACGAAGTGATGGTCTCTCCCGACGAAAGCGCACCGTTTGCCGCCCTCGTTTTCAAAATCGTCACCGACCCGTTCGTCGGGCGGCTGGCGTATGTTCGCGTATATTCCGGGCAACTGGATGCCGGTTCGCAGGTGTATAATTCCACCAAACGGCGCAAAGAGCGTGTGGGGCGATTGCTTCAAATGCACGCCAACCAGCGCGAGCAGATTGACAGCGTCGCCGCCGGTGACATCGCCGCCATCATTGGGCTGAAACGCTCTTTCACCGGCGACACCATTTGCGACCCCGCCAAACCGATTGTGCTGGAACCGATTAAATTCCCGGAACCGGTCATCGAAGTGGCAGTGGAACCGAAAACCAAAGCCGACCATGACAAACTTTCCGCGTCACTGCAAAAACTGGCAGAGGAAGACCCCACCTTCCAAGTGCGCACCGACGAACAAACCGGGCAAACCCTCATCGCCGGTATGGGCGAATTGCATCTGGAAGTGCTGATTGACCGCATGTTGCGCGAATTCAAAGTGAAGGCAAACGTTGGGCAACCGCAAGTTGCCTACCGTGAAACCATCACCCGCCCGGCAAAAGCGCGGGGGCGATTTGTGCGGCAGTCCGGTGGTCGTGGGCAGTTCGGCGATGTTGTCATCGAAATTGAACCATTGGAAAAAGGTAAGGGCTTTGAATTTGAGAGCAAAATTGTCGGCGGTTCCGTTCCCAAAGAATATTTCAACGCCATCGAATCCGGGATTGAAGAAGCATTGACCGGCGGCGTGATTGCCGGATACCCGTTGGTTGACGTGCGCGCCGTGTTGGTTGACGGGTCGTATCACGAAGTTGACTCATCTGAAATGGCGTTCAAGATTGCCGGTTCAATGGCGGTCAAAGAAGCCGTGCGGAAAGCCGGTCCCATTCTGTTGGAACCGATGATGCGCGTGGAAGTGAACTCGCCGGAAGAGTACGTCGGTGATGTGATTGGCGGGCTTTCCTCCCGCCGGGGAATGATTGAGGGCGTGGAAGCGTACAGCACCGGCATGCAGACGGTCAAGTGCTTTGTCCCGCTTTCGGAAATGTTCGGGTATGCGACAACTTTGCGGTCGGCAACCCAGGGGCGGGCGGTCTTCACGATGGAATTTGACCATTATGCTCAAGTCCCGGCTAACGTTGCCAAAAAGATAATGGGTGAGTAAATTTGCACCCTGTGAATGAATCTATATAATAGCTCTGTTTTTTTGACTATTATTTTGGGGCGAAGTGCCGCCACAAAAAACGTATAGCTTTTTAGGAGAAATGAAATGGCAAAAGAAACCTTTGTGAGAACGAAGCCACACGTAAACGTGGGCACGATT
>CAZMXX010000204.1:0-7284 GCA_964570315.1 uncultured Anaerolineaceae bacterium
GGTTGGGTGTATTCCGGCTGCGGTTGCGATGGTTGCTGCGGGGCGGGCGGCTGCTCGTTTTGCAGATAGCTCGGCGCGGGATGAATGGGCTGGAAGCCGCCGGCGGGTTGTTGTGCCGGCGCCATCGGGGTGGCGGGGGTCTGCGGCGCCGGAGTGGCGTCGGTGGGGGCGGCGGTGTCGGCTAAATGCCAGCCGGTGTCATCGTAAAAATACCACTGCCCGGTTTTCGCGCCTTTTGCCCAATAGCGACCCATGTCATCCTGATAATATTGGGTGGCATCCGCCGCGAAATCGCTGCCGGTGTCCATCGTCGGGGCATCGGGCTGAGGGCGCTGCCATTGTTCACCGTCGAAATAGTACCATTCGTTGGTGTCTTTCCCCAGCATCCAATATGTGCCATGCTCGTCCACAAAGGGGAGCGTGTCGGCATCGCGGGGGTCGGCTTGCGTCCATTCAACGCCATCAAAATAATACCATTGTCCGGTTTCCGCGCCGATGACCCAGTAACGACCGTAATCATCCTGCGTTTGCAAACCTTCCACCGCCGATTGAAATGCCTCGGCATCCATCTGTCCGGCATCAAAAGCTTGCTTCAATTCATTGTATTTATTTTCTAATTGTATAATATCCATAACGATTATGTCTTTCTGTGCACTGTCGTGACGTAGACGTGCAACCCAAAGAAATTGCCTCCGTCGCTTTTTCTCCAGAGGATTATAGTACCGTTAATTGCCAAAATCGCAAATACGGTTCCGGAAAAATCGGAGATATGACGACAATTGTAGGATGATAATAGGTCAATCGTTGCTTTTTGTGCACGGAAAAAGACAAAATATCGTTATGCTGGTATAATCCGGGACGATATTTTTTGCAGGCGATTGAATCATCATGAAAGCTAACAGCATCAAACTCATTTTCATACCGATAGCATTGCTGGCAATTGCGCTGGCGATTCCGCGCGCGCAGCAAAGGCTGATTGCGTCGGCGGAAGCGTACCGCCCCCCCGCCGAATTTCCCGCGCCCCCGGCGGCGGATGCCCCCCCGGCGCAGAGCCGGCGGGTGGTGCTGGTGATTCTCAGCGGGTTGAGCGACTATTTTTGGACGGATGCCGCCATGCCGACGCTGCAACAATTGCAGAATACCGGCGCGCAAGCCGAAATCATCAGCCAGCCGCCGAGCTACCGTTTGCCCGCGTGGGTGACGCTGTTGGGCGGCACGCCGCCCGCGCTCACCGACGCGCCGCTGTTCGATGTCTTCGACGCGCTGACGCGCTCCACTACCACCGATACCATTCTCGCCGCCGCGGCAGCGCAATCGCGGCGAGTGGCGATTGCGGGCAACCGCCGTTGGGTGGATATTCTCCCCGCCGATATTGCCGCGGAAACCGCGTTTTTCCCCGCCACTGCCGCCGATGCCGACGCGCAGGTGATGGCACAGGTGGCGCAATGGGTGGACGACCCCGCCATTTCCCTGATTGTGGCGCAGTTCAGCCAAATTGATGCCGCCGCCGATGCCGCCGGGGTGGATTCGGACGCCTATCAATCTGCCCTGAAAGCGGTTGACCGGCAGTTGGAGCAACTCCACAAAATGCTCGATTTGAGCGCCACCACCCTCATCATCACCGCCGATTACGGACATTTGGTGCAGGGGGGGCACGGCGGCGACGACCCCGAAGTGCTCACGCTGCCGCTGGTGATGGTGGGGCAGGGGGTGACGCCCGGAAAATACAGCCCCGCCCGTCAGCAGGATATTGCGCCCACCATTGCCGCGCTGCTCGGCACGCGCTTTCCGTCCGCCAATATGGGCACGCCATTGCTGGAAATGCTGGCGCTTTCCCCCGCCGATTCCGCCGCGGTGTGGATGTCTTTGGCGCAGCAACGGGTTTCTTTGGCGGAAAATTATATCGCCGCGATTGGCGGCACATTTTCCCCGCCGGAAAATCTGAAAAAGCCGGGGCAATTTTATCAGGATGGTAATTTTTCGGGCACGACACAACTGGCGAAACTCATCGTCTCGCAGGCGGATGCCGCTATTCAAGCGGCAATTAATGCCCGCTTGCGAACGGAACAACGCCCCCGAACGGCGGTCGCGCTGGCGATTTTGCTCGTGGCGGTGTTGGGCATGTTGTGGCGGCGGGGCACTTTATGGGCGGAAGCCGGCATCGCGGCGGGGGTGACGGTGGTTGTGTATCACGGGCTGTATCGCGCGCTGAAACTGCCGTATTCCCTCAGCATCATCGAGAATCTACCGGCGTTTGAGCGGACATTAATCGGCTTGATTGCGGCGGCTGTTTTCGCGGGGATGCTGACGCTGGCGGTGCTGGCGTTGCTGCGCCGCCAAACGTTCACTTGGCAGGAAATGATGTTGAGCGGGTATGAAGTGACGTGGTGGGCGGTTGTCGGTTTCGGGGTGACGGTGCTGTACGCTTTCCGGCAGGTGGGCGCCACAGTGGATTGGATTTTCCCCGATGTGGGCGTGCTGTTTTTATATTTGACGAGCCTGTGGCAAGTCCGCTGGACTGCCATCATCGGGGTGGTGCTGCCGCCGATAATGGCGGGGGTGTATATCGGTATACAATATCTGTATTTAAAATATCAACAGAAAAAGATGGCGCAAGCGACAAAAAACAGGGAGGTTGACGCATGAAAATCATCATCACCGGCTATAAGGGACAGGTGGGGGCGGCGTTGCAAAAAGCCTTTGCCGACCACGAGCTGTTTCTGGCGGATTTGCCCGAACACGATATTACCGACCCGCAAACCGTGGCGCAGTTTGCGGCATTCGCCCCCGATTTGATTCTCCATCCGGCGGCGTTGACCAATGTGGACGCCTGCGCCCGCAACCCGCGATTGGCATACCACGTGAACGCCTTCGGCACGCAAAATGTGGCGCTGGCGGCACAGCGCACCGGCGCGGCGATGCTGTACATTTCCACCAATGAGGTTTTCGACGGCACGGCAGCCGAACCGTACCATGAATTTGCCCCCACCAACCCCATCAACCCCTATGCCGCGTCAAAACTGGCGGGCGAACAGATTGCCGCGCGGTTGGTGCAACGGTTGTATATTGTGCGGATTGCATGGGCTTTCGCGCCCAACAGCAACATGTTCCCCGCAAAAATCATCCGTGCCGCCGATGAACGGGGGGCGTTGAAAGTGGTCACCGATGAGGTCAGTTCGCCGACATATGTGCCCGATTTGGTCGCCGCGCTGAAAAAGCTGGTGGCAACCGACCATTACGGCACGTATCATTTGACCAATGCGGGAATTTGTTCCAGATTTGAGTTTGCGCGGGTAATTTTGCGGTTGAGCGGGCGCGGTGAAATTCCGGTGCAGCCCATCACCAGCGATGCCTTTGAGCGGGCGTCCACGCCGCCGAAATACGCGCCGCTGCAAAATAATTGCGCGGCGGCGTTGGGCATCACACTGCGTCCGTGGCAGGAAGCGTTGGCGGATTATTTTGCGGCGTGAAGCGCGCTTGCCCAATCGGTGAGCGCGAGAGCGGTGTAGCCGCGCAGCGCCATCACCATATCGGCAATGGCGATGTGCTCGCGGTTGGTGTGCGCCAGCGTTTCATCGCCGGGACCGAACCCCAGCGTCGGAATGCCCGCCGCCATCAGATGCCCGCCATCGGTGGCGAATTGCCACACGTCCACCGGCACATCCGCCATCAATGCGGCGGAAAGGGTTTGATGCGCCTGCCGCACCAGCGGATGATTCTCCGCCAGTTCAAACGAGGGGAAGACCGCCGATTGCTCAACGGTGACGCCGGTATAGGTGGTGAAGGGGCGGGTTGCCGGCACAACCGACCCCGTTGCGCCGTCGAGCAAACTTTCGTTCAGCAGTGTTTCTACTTTCGCCACAATTTCCGCGGGTGATTCGGTGGGGATGTTGCGCCAATCCAGCGTCAGCCGGATTTCGCCGGGGGTGACATTCGGGCTGACTTGGTCGGTGGTGATGAGGGTGGGCGCAACGTTTGAGCCGCCGAAGGTGGCATCGTCCACCATGGGGAGTTGGCGCAATTTTTGCAGGAACACCGCCATGCTGAAATGCGGGTTGATGCCCAGATGCGGCACGCTGGCGTGGATGGATTTTCCGGTGATGGTGACCCACAATTCCACCCGTCCGCGATGCCCGCGCCGCAAGGTGTTGTGGCTCGGTTCGCCCACAATCGCCATATCGGTGCGCAGGTGGGTGGCTAAAAATGTGCTGCCGATGCCGCCCACTTCTTCCATCACCGGGGCGGCGACGAAAATATCGCCGGGCGGAACGACGCCTGCCGCCCGCGCCAACGCCGGCGCAAAGACCATGCACGCCAGCGGACCTTTCATGTCCACCGCGCCGCGTCCCCATAAAATCCCGTTCTCCACTTTGCCGCCAAACGGGTCATGCGTCCAGCCGGATACATCGCCGGGGTCAACATGATCCAAATGCCCGTTGAACATCAGACTGGCGCCCGTTCCCCCTTTGATAACCCCGAAGACGTTGCCGTAACCATCGGTGAACACATCATCATAGCCCAGCGCGTGCATCTTCGCTTGCACCAGCGCCGCGATTTTCTGTTCGTTACCGGGCAGGCTGGGGGTTTGGATGAGCTGCCGGGCAAAGGCGGTCAATTCCGGCTGATAGTCTTTCGCCAGTTGTTCGATTTTTGCGGGAGAGAGGGGAAATGTCATAAATAACCGTTTTACAGTGAGAGGTTGAAAGCGCGTGCCAAGTCTTCTGCGCGGGTAAAGCCGGAATCTTTTTCGGTGACGATTTTGGTTTCCACATGCAGAAAAGGAATGGGGACTCTGCCGTTGGGGGCGTTGCTGTGAACGGCGTAGCCGATTTCACGGTCATGGATGGGATAAAAATAGAGCATTGCCTGATTCAGCCGGTTTTGAATGCGTTTGTTCAGCTCGTAAACTTTTGATTCGGCGGTGGTGATGATGAACCGGTCTTCGGTGGGGTGTCCGACAAAATCATCCACCGTGCCGATTTCATCCACCACGCTGGTTAAAAAGAGCGCCATTGCGCGGACAACATCATCGCGCGCCACAAAGCCGTAAATTTCGTTGAAGGTGGACAGCCCGGTGACAAAAATGCCGAGGACTGCCCAGCCGTGAAATTTGAGCAGGGCGTCCAATTTTTGGGTGGTGAGCAATTCGCCGGGCAGGCTGGTGATGGGGTTGTTTTGCCCCGCCGAGCGGCGAAGGGTGTTGCGCACTTTCAGGCGGAGTTCCTGAATGTCAAACGGTTTGGTGATGTAATCTACCGCACCCAGTTTCAAGCCGCTGATGCGGAAATCGCGCTCTTGGCGTTCGGTGACGAAGATGATGGGGATACGGCTGGTGCGGAGGTCGTTTTGCAATTGTTTGCCCACTTCCATGCCGTCAATATCGGGCAAACGGACATCAAGCAATATCAAATCGGGGAGGGAGATTTGGCATTGCTTCAACGCTTCGTTTCCGGAAAATGCTTGTATGATGTGGTAGCCTTGCGCCTCAAAATACACACGCAACATTTCCGAGGTATCGGGATCATCTTCCACTAGCAGGAGTTTGTGCTTCATGCAATACTGTCCATTTGCGCAATTTTTACGTGAGCGGTTCTTTGTAGATGGCAAATTCACATGTTTCATGCCCCATGGCATGGCAATGGAATTGCTCGACCCGGAAATCCTTTCCGCCGCTGACCCAGCGCAAGCCTTCCTGCAGCACGCCGGTGGCGGCAAAGCAGATGGGGCGATCGCTGGTGCGTCCCCAGCAGACGGGGCAGGTTTCAATGGTGTAGATGAAGCGGTCTTCCTCTTCCCGGACGCGCGATTTTTGGTCGCTGAATGTGCTGAAGGTTTCCGCCATTGCCCGCAAGCCGACTTTGAGCTTCGTGCCCAGTGGAATAACTTTGAAGGCAAGTTCGCTCACGCCGATGAGCGCGCCGAAATCATTCAACCCTTGAGCAAATGAGGCGCGCCCGGCTCGCAGGGCAAGCCCGCGTCCGCCACGGGGACCGTACATCTCTTCAATGGCGGCGTTCAGCGCGCTGAAGTCCGAAAAATCAATTTCACGAGCCAGGTTGTTGGGGGGGTAATTGTCAATCCAGTGCGGCAATTTGGCGAGATTCAACACGGCATTGATACCGCCTTTGCCCATAACTTCTTCCATGGCTACTAAATATATGTACACAATTTTATTGGGATAGTATAAGCCACTTTTTTCCGGCACCGTTGCGTCCTCCAAATAAGGTAAGCGTCTACTACTAATATAATATATTATGGACGTTATGTCTAGGGTTACAGAAGAATTGCTGCGCCGAGTTTCATGCTATGCCTCAATTATACTTCAGATACGGGTTGTGCGCCAATAAATAAAAACGCGCCGACAGATGAAAAATCGTTCCGTCGGCGCGAAAAAGGTGATGTAAACGAGTGTTATGAAAAGACGGCGTTGAAGGTTGTGGCGTCAATGGTTTCTTGATTCATCAACAAATCTGCCACTTCCACCAGTTTGTCCCGGTGCTCGGAGAGGATTTTTTTGGCGTTTTCGTATGCGTCCAGCACCAATGTGCGCACTTCCAAATCAATGGTGCGGGCAATTTCTTCACTGTAGCTGCGATGTTCGCCAATTTCTTTCCCCAGAAATACCAGTTCTTCTTTTTTGCCGTAGGTCAGCAACCCGATTTTTTCGCTCATCCCGTAACGGGTGACCATTGCCCGCGCGAGTTTTGTGGCGCGTTGTAAATCGTCGCTGGCGCCGGTGGTCACGGTGGGGAACATGATTTCTTCGGCGGCGCGTCCGCCCATCACCACGGTGATTTTGGTTTTGAAGTAATCTCGGCTCATCAGCGATTTGTCGTCTTCCGGCAGGTACATGGTGACGCCGCCCGCGTGCCCGCGCGCCACGATGCTCACTTTGTGCACGGGGTCGGCGTTGGGAAGCATTTTGGCAACCAGCGCATGCCCCGCTTCATGGTAGGCGATGATTTCTTTTTCCTGCGCGTTGATGACCCGGCTTTTCCGTTCCGGTCCCATGATGATTTTTTCCATGGCACTTTGGAAATCGAGCATGTCAATTTGTTTACTGTTGCGGCGAGCCGCCAAAATTGCGGCTTCGTTCACCAGATTTTCCAAATCCGCGCCCACAAAACCGACGGTCATTTTGGCGATGGCGTTCAGGTCTACATTTGAGGATAAAGGCTTCCCTTTGGTGTGAACCCCCAGGATTTTCTCACGTCCCTGCCAGTCGGGGCGGTCGAGCACCACGCGGCGGTCGAAGCGTCCGGGGCGCAGCAGCGCCGGGTCGAG
>CAZMXX010000205.1:0-7243 GCA_964570315.1 uncultured Anaerolineaceae bacterium
ATAAATTCAGTTTCAATTGACAATTTGCACTATTCCGTGCTATACTTTTGCATCTTCAAATGTCACATTCGATAGACAATAATTGTATAGTTTTTGGCAGCGCATCGAGTGCTTCGCAAGATGCACCAACTTAAATTGAAAGGGGGTGAGGCAGCCAAATAAAACGATGATAACCTGTTTTAACAGTAACAATTGTGGAAGAAACCCATTTAATACAATTAAATTGGAGGAGAAATGCAAAAGCGAATAATTGTATTGGCGAGTTTACTGCTGATACTGGTATTGGCACTGGCGGCATGCGGCGGCAGCAAAGCCACCACCGAAGCCCCGGCAAAAGCCACCGAAGCACCGGCACAAGCTACCGAAGCCCCGGCGCAAGCCGAGCCGACGAAAGTTCCGGCGCAAGCCGAGCAAATAGCAAGTTACACCTGTGATGATCCGTTGGGCTGTGTGGAAGTAGCGCAAGGCGACCCGATCGTACTGGCATCGGCACTGGTCGTCAGCGGACCGAACGCCTCATTGGGGTTGGACACGCAGTACGGCGCGGAAATTGCCCTGAAATTCCGTGGCGACGTGTTGGGTCATCCGCTGGAACTGCAAGCGGAAGACGGCGGCTGTAGCGCCGAAGGCGGACAAACCGCGGCGACGAAGATTGTCTCGAATGAAGACATCGTGGCGGTAGTGGGACACAACTGTTCGAGCAGTTGTACACCGGCGGCGCCGATTTATGACGACGCGGGCTACACCATGATTTCCCCGAGCTGTACCGCGCCGAGCCTGACCGCCGCGGACACGCATGTGGCGTCGTTCCTGCGCACCGCGCACAACGACAGCGTGCAAGGGAAGATAGCGGCGGAATATGCATACAACGTTTTGGGCGCGCGCAGTGCGGCGACGATCCATGACGGCAGCCCGTACGCGGAGCAGTTGCAAGCGGTCTTTGCGGAACGGTTCAAAGAACTGGGCGGGACGATTACGGCGCAGGAAGCGGTGAATGTAGGCGACACGGACATGCGTCCGCTGTTGACGAGCATCGCCACGGACAGCCCGGACTTGCTGTACTACCCGATATTCATCGCCGAGGGCGGTTTCATCACCGCACAGAGCGCGGAAGTGACCGGTTTGGAGAACACGATATTGATGGGCGCGGACGGCATGCAGTCGCCGGAGTTCATTGACGCGGCAGGACCTGCCGGTGAAGGGATGTACTTCACGGGACCGGATTTGAGTTTCGGGAACGAATTGTATCAGAAATTCTTAGCGGAATACAAGAAAGATTACGGGACGGAACCGACGGCGCCGTTCCACGCGCACGCCTTTGACGCGACGAACATGATTTTGGACGCGATAGAGAAAGTGGCGATAGAAGACAGCGACGGGACTTTGTACATTCCGCGGCAGGCATTGCGGGATGCGCTGTATGCGACGCAAGGCTTGGACGGGATTACCGGGACCATCAGCTGTAACGAAAACGGCGACTGCGCCGACCCGAAAATCGGGGTAGTGCAGATTCAAAACGGCGCCTTCGTGCCCGTCTGGCCCGAAAATAAAGCCGCTGACACCGGCGGCGAAGCAATGGCGGACGATGCCTGCGCTTACGGCGGCATCATCAAAAGCATCGAAGCCGTTGACGATATGACCGTTAAATTTAACCTCTGTTCACCCGATGTGGCATTCCCCTCGAAAGTGGCGTTTACCGCATTGAACATCCTGCCTTCGGAATATCTGGAAGCCAATGGCGGCTCGGGTGACCTACTCGACAAACCCATCGGCACCGGTCCCTACCAAATGGTAGAATGGAAACGCGGCGACAGCATCACCTTCAAACGCTTTGCCGACTACTGGGGCGACCCCGCCAAAACCGAAACCCTCGTTTTCCGGTGGAGTTCGGAAGGCGCGCAACGTCTGCTCGAGCTGCAATCCGGTTCGGTTGACGGCATTGACAACCCCACTCCCGATGACTTCCCCGTCATCGAAAACGATTCCAACCTGGCGCTTTACCCGCGTGAAGGGCTGAACGTCTTCTACTTGGGGATGACCAATACTCACGCGCCGTTTGATAACGAAAAAGTACGGCAAGCCATTTCATACGCCATCGACAAACAACGTATTGTGGACAACTTCTACCCCGCCGGCTCCATTCCCGCCGACTACTTCACCCCGTGCGCCATCCCCGGTGGCTGTGAAGGCGACGCCTTCCCGCAGTACGACCCTGAAAAAGCCAAAGCATTGCTGGCAGAAGCCGGTTATCCCGATGGCTTCGACACCACCATCGCCTACCGTGACGTTGTGCGCAGTTATCTGCCCGAACCCGGCGTGGTGGCACAAGACATCCAAGCTCAATTGGCAAAAGTGGGCATCAATGTCGAAATTCAAGTGATGGAAAGTGGCGCGTTCCTCGACGCCGCAGACCGGGGCGAACTGACCGGCTTCCATATGCTCGGTTGGGGCGCGGACTATCCCGACCAAACCAACTTCCTTGACTTCCACTTTGGCGCAGGCGCCAGCGACCAATTCGGCAACGGCTTTGATGACATTCATCAAACCCTGTCGGAAGCCGCCAGCATTCCTGACCAAGCCAAACGGAACGAACTGTACGCCAAAGCCAACACCCTGCTGACCCAGCACGTGCCGATGGTTCCCATCGCTCACGGCGGTTCCGCGACGGCGTTCAAAGCCAGCGTTGAAGGCGCACATGCCTCCCCGTTGGGCAATGAATACTTTGCCGCTATGGAAATTCCGGGACAGGATACCCTGGTTTGGATGCAAAACGCCGAACCCATCAGCGCCTACTGCGCCGATGAAACCGACGGCGAAACCTTCCGCCTGTGTGAACAAGTGATGGAAAGCCTGTTGAGCTACGAAATCGGTGGCACGGCAGTGCAGCCCGGTTTGGCAGAAAGCTATGACGTTAATAGCGACCTGACCGAATGGACATTCCACCTGCGCCCCGGCGTGAAATTCCACGACGGCAGCTCGCTGGACGCCGCGGACGTGGTTGCCAGCTACACCGCTCAGTGGGATGCGGCAAGCCCGCTCCACACCGGACGTGACGGTAACTTCACTTACTTCTCTGCCTTCTTCGGCGCATTCAAAAACGCAGAATAAGCGAGCAGTAAATTTCGCTAAAGGTACAGAGTTGATGTAAAATAGGGCAGGGTGATAATGGAACATTCCAAAACACCCTGCCCTTTCTAATGTCAACATAAAAAACGTTGTTTGCCAATGATGAATGACGAATAACGCATTACGAGTGACTGAAATTGTATCCGTCATTCATAGTTTGTTATTCGTAATTCATTGAAGGAGGACATTCATATGGGTCAATATATCGCGCGGCGAGTGGCACTAGCCATCCCCGTGCTCATCGGAATTTTATTTGCCACCTTTGTTTTGGCGCGCGTCATCCCCGGCGACCCCTGCCGCGCGGTGCTGGGCGAGCGTGCCACCGATGAAATCTGTGACGCATTCATGGAACGCAATGGTTTGAACGACCCAATCCCCGTGCAATTTGGCGTCTATTTGAAGCAAATTCTCATCGAACATGACCTCGGCGAATCATTCCGCTTTGGTCGCCCGGTTTCGGAAATCATCATCGAACGCCTGCCCGTCACCGTGGAACTCGCCATTTCGGCGATGCTTTTTGCCACCACCCTCGGCATCTTGTTGGGGATTATCTCCGCATATTGGCATAACTCTGCGGTGGACGTGCTCACCATGGTGGGCGCGAATATCGGTATTTCCGTGCCGGTATTTGTGCTGGGGTTGCTATTGCAATATGTATTTGCGCTCTTGCTGAAGGATACTTTCCTCCACCTGCCACCGTCGGGACGGCTCACCTCCGGCATCAGCAACCCCCCGTTTTTTGAGGTGTGGCACTGGCAGGTGGCGGAAGAAACCGGCTGGTTCAACTTCCTGAAATTTTTTGCCAACCTGAATATTTTCAATGCCCTGATAATTGGCAATTGGGAAGCGTTGTGGGATGCCATCAAGCATATGATTTTGCCTGCGGTTGCCGTGGGCACCATTCCGCTGGCAATTATTGCCCGCATCACCCGCGCCTCGCTTTTGGACGTGCTCAGCCTCGATTACATCCGCACCGCCCGCGCCAAAGGGCTGTCGGAATACACCGTGGTTGTGCAGCACGGATTGACGAATGCCCTGTTGCCCGTCGTGACCATCGTCGGGTTGCAGTTGGGCTATTTGCTGGCGGGCGCAGTCCTGACCGAAACAATTTTCAACCTTGCCGGATTGGGGCGCACCCTTTTTGAAGCCATCACCGCCCGCGATTACATCATCGTACAGGGCTTCACCCTGGTTATTGCCGTGAGTTTTGTGTTCATTAATTTGATTGTAGATATTTCATACGCATTTTTAGACCCGCGTATTCGTTTGAGTTAGGGAGACATTATGGCTACAGAACCGACACAATCCCACATTCCCGAACTGGCGCGTTCTCCGAAACCGAGCAGTCTGTACCGCGATGCCATGCGGTTTCTGCTGCAAAAACGTTCCGCCATTTTTGGGCTGGTCATGCTGGTGTCACTGACGTTGGTGGCGATTTTCGCGCCGATTATTGCCCCCTTTGAACCCACCGAGCAGTTGATTGGGGTGGAAGAGGGCATCAAAAAACGTTCCGGTCCCTGTATTTACATTCTTGGTTGCCCGGAAGAGAAGCCGCAGCACATTTTGGGCGTGGACGCGAACTTCCGCGACTTTTTCAGCCGTATGGTGTACGGTGCGCGGCTCTCGCTCACTGTGGGTTTCTCCGCTGTGACCATCGCCATTCTCACCGGAACCTTGCTCGGTGCGGTTGCCGGATATCTGGGCGGTTGGATTGACAATGTCATCATGCGGGCAATGGACGTGCTGATGGCGTTCCCCGCGCTGATTTTGGCGATTGCCATTGTGACCGTGCTGGGTCCGGGGTTGATTAATGCCCTGATTGCCATCAGTATCGTGACCATTCCGGCGTATGCCCGCGTCATCCGTTCCAGTGTCATCACCGTGAAAGAACGCGATTTCATCCTGGCAGACCGCGCCTTGGGCGTGCCCCCCATGCGTATTCTGTTCCGCGACATACTGCCCAACGCCATCACCCCGTTGATTGTTCAGGGGACGTTGGGTATCGGCACGGCAATTGTCGAAGTGGCGGCGCTGTCATTTTTGGGCTTGGGCGCACAACCCCCAACCCCGGAATGGGGACTGATGGTCAGTTCGGAGCGGAATCAGGTGTTCACCGCGCCGTTTCTGGTTTTCATCCCCGGCATTGCCATCGCTATGGTTGTGTTGGGGTTCAACCTGCTGGGTGACGGATTGCAGGACGCGCTCAATCCGCGTTTGAACCGGCGATAATCGCTATTCATTGCAGATACAAATCCGAACGGGTGTCGGAAAGGGCATAATCTTCCCTTTTTGACACCCGTTTTTGCTCGTGCTATACTTGAGACGTTTTTAATCATCTCTACTAATCTATCTAAATGGCAGAAGATGTTGTCTGCTTTTGGCAACAGTCTATTTGAGAAAGGAGGAACCCACTCGGATCATAAACCTGTGAGAAATTGAGATTTTTGGCTTACAACAAAATTCAAAAAATTTGGAGGAGAAATGCAAAAGCGAATAATTGTATTGGCGAGTTTACTGCTGATACTGGTATTGGCACTGGCGGCATGCGGCGGCAGCAAAGCCACCACCGAAGCCCCGGCAAAAGCCACCGAAGCACCGGCACAAGCTACCGAAGCCCCGGCGCAAGCCGAGCCGACGAAAGTTCCGGCGCAAGCCGAGCAAATAGCAAGTTACACCTGTGATGATCCGTTGGGCTGTGTGGAAGTAGCGCAAGGCGACCCGATCGTACTGGCATCGGCACTGGTCGTCAGCGGACCGAACGCCTCATTGGGGTTGGACACGCAGTACGGCGCGGAAATTGCCCTGAAATTCCGTGGCGACGTGTTGGGTCATCCGCTGGAACTGCAAGCGGAAGACGGCGGCTGTAGCGCCGAAGGCGGACAAACCGCGGCGACGAAGATTGTCTCGAATGAAGACATCGTGGCGGTAGTGGGACACAACTGTTCGAGCAGTTGTACACCGGCGGCGCCGATTTATGACGACGCGGGCTACACCATGATTTCCCCGAGCTGTACCGCGCCGAGCCTGACCGCCGCGGACACGCATGTGGCGTCGTTCCTGCGCACCGCGCACAACGACAGCGTGCAAGGGAAGATAGCGGCGGAATATGCATACAACGTTTTGGGCGCGCGCAGTGCGGCGACGATCCATGACGGCAGCCCGTACGCGGAGCAGTTGCAAGCGGTCTTTGCGGAACGGTTCAAAGAACTGGGCGGGACGATTACGGCGCAGGAAGCGGTGAATGTAGGCGACACGGACATGCGTCCGCTGTTGACGAGCATCGCCACGGACAGCCCGGACTTGCTGTACTACCCGATATTCATCGCCGAGGGCGGTTTCATCACCGCACAGAGCGCGGAAGTGACCGGTTTGGAGAACACGATATTGATGGGCGCGGACGGCATGCAGTCGCCGGAGTTCATTGACGCGGCAGGACCTGCCGGTGAAGGGATGTACTTCACGGGACCGGATTTGAGTTTCGGGAACGAATTGTATCAGAAATTCTTAGCGGAATACAAGAAAGATTACGGGACGGAACCGACGGCGCCGTTCCACGCGCACGCCTTTGACGCGACGAACATGATTTTGGACGCGATAGAGAAAGTGGCGATAGAAGACAGCGACGGGACTTTGTACATTCCGCGGCAGGCATTGCGGGATGCGCTGTATGCGACGCAAGGCTTGGACGGGATTACCGGGACCATCAGCTGTAACGAAAACGGCGACTGCGCCGACCCGAAAATCGGGGTAGTGCAGATTCAAAACGGCGCCTTCGTGCCCGTCTGGCCCGAAAATAAAGCCGCTGCCGCATTGCCTGATTTAGGCGGGCGTGAAATCACTGTGGCAATCGAAAATGCCTATCTGCCCTTCAACTACATTTCGTTGCAGACCGGCGAACCGGGCGGTTGGGATTACGAAGCCATTGACGCAATCTGCGAGCTGCTGAACTGCACGCCGGTATACGTCGAAGCGGCATGGGACGGCATGATTGCCGCCGTATCCAATGGTCAGTTCGACATGGCGGCGGACGGCATCACCATCACCGAAGACCGCGCCAAAGTGGTAGACTTCTCCGACGGCTACATCAACATTGAACAGCGGATGCTGGTGCGCAAAG
>CAZMXX010000206.1:0-7239 GCA_964570315.1 uncultured Anaerolineaceae bacterium
CCCGATTTACAGCGTGGAACCCGCCATCGCCACCGGCGCGCTCCCCGGTTCGGTGGGGCTGCTGATTGCCCGCGGGAAATCGGGGTACACCACTGATGCCGACGACATCAGCCGCGCCACCACTTTATTGCCCGACTGGACAGCGGCAACCATCAAACGGGTCGGGGGGAGTGCGGTGAAACTATTGCTCTACTACCATCCCGATGCCCCCAATGCCGCCGCGCAGGAAAATGTGGTGCGCCGCGTCGCCGATGAATGTCGGCAGGCGGACATCCCCTTTCTGCTGGAACCGATTTGCTATCCGTTGAAAGCCGGTCAAAAGAAAACCGACCCCGATTTCGTGGCACAGCGCCCGCAATTGGTCATCGAATCGGCGCGGCGTTTGGTTCCATTGGGGGTGGACGTGCTGAAAGCCGAATTCCCCACTGATGCCGCCGAAACCGACACGGGGAAAATGGCGGCATATTGTCGGCAATTGACGGAAAGCGTCGCCGTGCCCTGGGTGCTTTTGAGCGCGGGGGTCGATTTTCACACCTTCCAGCGCCAGCTTGAAATTGCCTGCGAAGCCGGTGCGAGCGGGTTCACCATCGGGCGCAGTATTTGGCAGGAAGCGGTCTCACTGCGCAATCCCGCCGAGCGCGACAAATTTTTGTACACAGTGGCAATCAGCCGCTTGCGCATTCTGGTGGATATCGCCACCTACCGCGCGACAGATTGGCGAACACGCTGAATCCCACAGACATTCTTCGGCACAAAAGCCCTTAAATTTCCGGAATGACGCCACGCCATGGTCCGGGGGTTTCCTGTTTTAAGGTGGTGATTGCCCCCGCCCATCGGGTGGCTTCTGCCGGAGATTTTTTAAGGCGTTGACTCAAATAGGTGGCGAAACATGTATCTCCGCGCCCGGTACGCCCCGCCAATGAACGCGGCGTGAAGGGGGCATGGTAGAATTTTCCGTCGGCGTATACCGTCACCCCCGATGATTGGCTGATGACCACTTCCTGCGGTCCGTATTCCGCCAAACAACGAGCGGCTTGCCGCAAATCAGTCAATCCGGTTAATAATTCCGCTTCCGCGCGGTCTACTTTGAGGTAAGTGACATACTTCAACCCGTCAGCCATCTCATTCCAGCGGCGAAAAACCAAATCTTCCCCATCAGGGACACGCACAAAACCTTGAATGTCCAGCGCCACGGAACCCCGTTGCGCCAAAAATTTGAGGAGGGATAAATCCACCTCCCCGGCAATAATCGGTACGATGGCATAAATACGCGCGGACGCGGCGGGAATGTCGGAGGGTTGTATTGCGCCGGCAAAGGCAATGAGCTTGCAGATGCGGCGTTCCATATCGGTGGAATCGTAATAGTTTTCGATGCCGGAAGTCGCCTCGGCGGCAGTTGCAAAAACCTGTACCCCCTCTTCCCGAAGTTCGTCCAAAAGAGGAAAATCATTCGGGTGCAGACGTGTGACCACACCCACTTTTGCGCCCAGTCGGCTGGCAACAATGCCGCCATAGTAAATACCGCCACCGCAGGCTGAAGTTCCATTGCCATCAACCACCAATCTATCTTTAGCAAAATGACCGAGCATGATAATATCAAAACGTTCATCAAAGGGCATTAAAGTCGTTCCTTTCATTGAGGGAGATTACGCCAAGAGGCTGAGGTCGTCGGTGCAAATGCCGTCTATGCCCAAAGTGCGCAGAGCGGCAAGTTCAGATGGGCGCTCTTCATGCCAACTGATGACGCCTAATCCGGCGGTATGGGCATTGCTTATCCACTCAGGCGTCAACAGCGTATGAGGCGTGGCGGATTGTTTTTCCCATGCGGGATGGACATAGGTTGCCCCCACAACATGCGCCAGGGCAACCGCATCGATGTGGATGGAGTTGAACAGGATGCTGGTGGTGATATTGGGGTCGATGGCAGAGACTTCCACCAACCAATCCGGGCGAAATGACCCGACAATCGTTTGGCGGTAAAGGTCGTATTTTTGGATGGCTTCGGTGACGGGTTGCACCACTCGGCTCCCCTTTAAATCAAAGTAGATGCCCAAGTTGTGTTCTGTGCAATGGCGGATTGCTTCATCCAAAGTCGGGACGGTCTCGCCCGCCCCCAAATCCAACGCTTTGAGTTCATTCAGGGTGTGCGCAGAGACTGATTTGCCGGTCAATTTTTGTATATCCGCAGAATGGGCAACGACGGGCACCCCATCAGCGCTCATCTGAACATCCAGATCAACCATGTCCGCCTTCAGTTCCGCCGCTTTGACAATTGCCGCCGGAGTATTCGGTGGCGACTGGCGCGATGCCCCCCGATGGGCAATGCGCAAGAATCGCCGTTCATGGCGGGGGATGTTGTGGTCGAGTTCAGAAACCCACCACGCAATTCGATTGGGTATCCATTTGAACAACGCCGACCACGGAACCAGTATATTCGCGGGAATGGAGAATATCCGGGTGAAATCCATACTCGGCTGGAAGGCGTGACGTTCCAGATAGGTGTGCACCAAACGGTCGGCAGTTGGCGTTTTGGCGTTGATGATATTTTGAAATAACGGGGTAATCCACACCCCCCCGGAACCGGCATAACGTGTGCAAGCCTTTTGTGTCTTTTCGGCATAAGTTTGCAATCTGTCTTGGCATGGGGCAAAGGCGTGTTTTCCGGGTTCGGAAAAGATGGTCAGCCGGTTGCCCGTTAAGGGCAATGTACCATTGATTGCCATATCGCTATAGCCGCCATGCCAACTGGCTTCGGCTTGAATCACCTTCCCTTTAGCGTCCAAATAAACCCACACGTGTTCCAGCTCATACAGATGCTGGATGTCCCAATCCCACCAGATGGCGTATTCAATGGCAACGGTCGCCGGGGATTTTGTGGTATTCAGTTCTATGCGTCTGGGAAAAGAGGCTGAGTCTGCACTTTCTCGGAAGATGGTATATCCAACAAGCAACGGCAAGAAGGGTTCGTTGGCGTCGAATTGCAAAATTGGGGCGTAGCGAGCAGCCAAGTCTCGGTCTGTGGCGGATTGCGATGCATTTTCCGCAATCAAATTGGCGACCGTCGGTTTTTGGGTGGGATGAAGTATCATAAGCGGATCACTCTTTCTTTTTGTTGTTTAGCTCCATAGCAGTGATAATTCGGTTTTCGGGTCAAAAAACTGTATTCTGTCCATGTGGAATTTGACCGTTATCGTATCACCTATTTTTATCCGTAATTGCGGGTCAGCGAGCAGGTGCATATGAATGTCGCCGATTTTCAACTCTATCAGGTCATCGCGCCCCAGAGGTTCAACCATATAGGCTTCCCCGGACGTGCCTTCGTCGGCAACGATGATGTCTTCCGGGCGGATGCCGAGGTAAACTTTGCCCTTGCCGGCGACTTTCGCGCCCCGTTCCGGGGAGACCGGGATGTCCAATCCCTCGCGGTGGGCGTAGAAATTTCCGTGGCGTTGAACAACCTCCACATCAATGAAGTTCATGGGCGGGTTGCCCACAAAACCGCCGATGAACATTGTCCGGGGACGGTCATACAATTCGTCGGGGGTATCAAACGCTTGCAACCTGCCATCCATCATCACCGCAATGCGGTCTGCCATCGTCATTGCTTCCACTTGGTCATGGGTGACGTAGATGGAAGTGATGCCCAGTTCCATTTGCAACCGCTTGATTTCGCTGCGCATCGAAAGGCGCAGGCGGGCATCGAGGTTAGAGAGCGGTTCATCAAACAGTAGCAAGCCGGGTTCTTTGACCAGCGCTCGCCCCAGCGCCACGCGCTGTTGTTGCCCGCCGGAAAGTTGTGCCGGTTTGCGGTCCATCAAATGCCCGATGCCCATCATGTCCGCCACGCGCTGGGTCCGCTCGCGCAGTTGTGCCGCCGGTACTTTTTGCAACTTTAGCGGATAGCTGATGTTTTGGAAAACGGTCATATGCGGATACAGGGCGTAACTCTGGAAAACCATACCAATATTGCGGCCTTTGGGCGGGACATAATTGACCACGCGGTCATCAAAGCGGATAGTCCCTGCGGTTGGTTTGTAGATACCGGCAACCATCAGCAGCGTGGTGGTTTTTCCGCACCCGGAGGGACCCAGAAAAGCGATAAATTCGCCGTCGTTGATTTCCAAGTTCATCGCGTCCGTACCAACAACGCTTCCCCAGCGTTTTGTTAAATTATCTAATACTACTTTCACCTTATGCTCCTTGTCCGATGTACAATTACGGGTGAACACCTATTGCGTAAATTCAAAATCCTATGTCCCTTTCGAGCCGCCGGCGTAGATACTTAACAGCAAATCTTGCGTGAAGATGAAGAAAATCAACACCGGGATGAGTTGAAATAGCCCCACTGCCGTCACTGCTCCCCATTCAACCGCCACGGTATCGCCCATGAAATTCTGCAAATACACCGATAGGGTCGCTTGCTGACCTGCGCCAATGGTGAAGGTTCTGGGGATGAGCCAGGCATTCCAGCCTGAAATGAACGCAAAAATGGCTAAGGCAGCCATCCCCGGTTTGATGGTGGGCAGAATAATTTCCCACCAGAGACGAAAACGAGAGGCGCCGTCAATCAGCGCCGCGCGTTCCATATCCCAGGAAACGTTATCGAAAAAACCCTTCATCAACCAAATGCCAAAAGGGAGTTCGAAGCCAATCATCACCAGTCCTACCCCGGTGATGGTGTTGTACAACCCCATAAACCGCAATACAAAATAAATACCGATGAGCAATGTGACACTGGGAAATGCATGCAGAATCAATGTGCCGGACAGAAATTGTTTGCGTCCGGGAAAGTTCATACGGGAAAGGGCGTACCCTGCCAGGGCTGAAACCGCCACCACGGAGATGGTCATTGTTATGGCAACCAAAAAGGTGTTAAACGTGACTCGCCAGATGCTGGGGTATCCCCGACCGAAGGGCGGTTCATGTAAAAATCGCCAATTGTTCAGGGTGAAGCCGGTTGAGCGCAACCCTTCAGTGCTTTCGGAAAAGGAATTGAGAATCAGCCAGAAATACCCCACCACAATCGGTAAAACGGTGATGACGAGGATTATATAGGGGATAGCCCGACCGATTTTTTGTCGAAATGTCATCTGATTTCTCCTTTCTGCCCTACAGCAAATCAATTCTGGGTTCTTCCACCAGCTCGTTGAATTTGAAAACGCGCATATAAAGAATCGCCGCCGCTACCCCGATGATGACCAGAATGACCGCCCATGCGGCGCCGTATCCCCATTGGTTGTTACCAAAATAGCTGGATAGCGCCCGGTGGTAGGCGGTCAGCGCCCAAACTTCGGTGCGGTATAAACCCGGACCGCCGTCGGTGAGCAGCATGATTTGCTCAAATGAAGTGAGCAGCGAAAGCGTCTGGTAGGTAATTACAAATAGAATGGGCCACTTGATTTGGGGCAAAATAATATCGCGGATGGTTTGCAGGGTGGAGGCGCCATCGACTTTGGATGCCATCATCATATCTTTGGGAATCGATTCGATAGCTGAGGTAAAAATGACCATCCCAAAAGACGCCCCAATCATCCCATTGGTGAGGATGACAAAAACCCACGGCATAACGTGTATTAAATCGCCCCCCGTGCCGATGCCCAGAGGAACCAAAATTTGGTTGAGGATACCATAAGGGGCGCGCGCAGCAATCCGTTGCCACATCATAATGTAGATGACCGAAGGGGTGAGGCGGGGCAAAAGCCATAACACTCGGAAAAAGAAGCCCGCTTTGCGATTGATGTGGGTTGTGAGCAGCGCAATTAATAACGCGCTGCCAAAGTTGAACAATGCCAGAGTGGTTAATACGTAAAACAGGGTGTTTCCCAAAATCTTCGGGTAAAATTTGTTTCCGAAAATTTTGAGATAGTTATTGAAGCTCCAATTTGCCGGCAGCCACCATTCCAGTGTGCCAAAGTTCGAGGCTTTCAAGTTAGAGAAGCTGAGTATAAAAAGGATGATCACCGGGATAAAGAAGAAGAGCGTAACCAACAGAACGCCCGGCGTCAAAAATCCATACGCTTCCAGCCGAGAACGAAATTTGGCGCTGCCAAAGGACGTCTCCTTCTTCGGAGAGACGGGCGAGAGAGAAGGCGTCCCTCCTCTCTCAGACCCGTTCACAACGCTCATCGAATGATGATTTCGTCGCCTAATTCATTTTGAAGCTCACTGGTCACCAAATCCACCGCTTCTTGCGCCGTTAAATCACCTGATTGTACGCCGGCTAAGGCTTCATAAGAGATGGTGGCGTAAGGTCCCCAATTGGGGTTGTTGGGCAGGAAGGTGGTGTAATCTAACATGTACAGCACGTCAGACAAGAAAGCATCTTGAGCATAAGGTTCATAATTAGCTTGAGATTTGAGGATGCCCAGATGGGTGCTATTGATGGCGTGCCGAGTGTTTGCTTCGTCGGTTGTGACTTTGGCAATCAAGGCGAGCGCCAAATCGGGATGTTCGCTCTGCGCGCTGATTAAGTATACCACCGGATGAGACAAAGTAACCGGAGAACCGCCCGCTTCGCCTGCCGGGTACAATCCGTAGCCCCAATTTTCAAACTGATAGTCTTGACCGCCTTTATCTGCGGTCCACTGGGATGCCCACTCAGCCCATTGCCACGTGCCGCCGCCCCAGAAGAGAACTTTTCCACCGGAAACATTGGGATGATAACTTCCGCCCCAGTCGCCGGTTAAGAAACTGTGAGACCCGTTACCGGTTAAGCCACGTTCAAAGAACTGGTAATATTTCAGCCCGGCAGCAGTGTCGAAGACCAGTTTGCCGGTATCGGCGTCAATGGTTTCCCCACCAAACGCATAATACAAAGTCGTGAAGTCGGGACCATTTTTGGGGCGCATCCAGAAGCCCATGCCCGGTTCAACCACTCCGGCGGCAACGGCGGCTTCAGCGGTATCCAGAAGGTCGGACAGGGTGAAATTCCCTGCTTTTATTTCATCCGGCAAACCTGCGATGCGGGCTTCATCCCAACCGGGTACTTGTGCGAGGAGATTTTTATCCCAGTAAATGGGACGGGCTTCAGTATCTTGAGGAACGCCCCAGCGCTCGCCTTTAAAGGTGACCGATTTCCACAAAGCATCAATGACATTGCTGAATTCGGGATAATCTCCCAACATACTTTCCAAAGAAATGATGCGTCCGGCAGTTGCTTCCGTGCCGATGAACTCATGTCCGGTCAACAAAATGTCGGGGGCTTTGCCGTCTTCATAAGACAGGGCATATTCCTGCATA
>CAZMXX010000207.1:0-7211 GCA_964570315.1 uncultured Anaerolineaceae bacterium
GGGTGTGACCCATTCGGCGGGCGGCGGCGTGGATGGCGGGGGCGGTGTTTCGGGCGCGGGCGCGACGCTTTTCCCGTTGGCAGGCGGAGCATCGCTGTGATACGTCGGCGGTTGCTCGCGCACGGTGTCGCTCACGGGCGTGTAACTTTTCAATTCAGTGGTGATGGTATCCGCCAGGATTTTGGGGCGATTTTCTTCGGCGGCGTCCACTTTGCCCGACACCAGAATGAGCGTGTCGGGCATCAAAAGTCCCTGATATTCCTGATATGTGCGCGGAAATACAATAACTTCCAATGAACCCTGAATATCTTCGATGGTCACAAATGCCATCTGCTTGCCTTTTTTGGTGTTGATGCGCTTCACGCCGGTCACCAGCCCCGCCACCGACACCCGGCGGTTGTGCATTTGCATGAGCTGCTCGGTGTCGCCGCACAGGCAGGTCGTCGCCTGCCGGATGGCGTCCATATACGGCTGAATGGGGTGCGAAGAAATGTACGTGCCCACCAATTCCCGCTCCCAATTGAGCAATTCTTTGCGGTCTAATTCGGGCACATCCGGCAGCGGGTGCAAAATCGAGCCGGTTTGCGGCGCGTCGAAGCCGCCCATATCGAACATGGTTATCTGCCCGACGGCGGCGGCTTGATGCACCTGTCCCGACAGGCGAATCATACGGTCAATCACCGCCAAAAGTTGGGCGCGGGTGGCGAAGCCGGACAACGCGCCCACTTTGATGAGACTCTCCAGCGCGCGTTTGCCCACTTTGCGCAGGTCAACCCGATTGCAAAAATCGTCCACATCCACAAACGCGCCGCCCTCGTCCCGCACGGAAATGATGGCTTCGATGGGTCCATCGCCCACATTTTTGATAGCGCCCAGCCCGTAACGGATGGAGGATGTGCCATCATCGGCTTCCTGAATCACAAAATCGTGCCCGCTGTGATTGATGTGCGGCGGCAGCACCTCGATGCCCATACTGCGGCATTCTTCCAGCATCATCCCGATTTTGTCGGTGTTGCCCTGCTCCACCGTCAACAGCGCGGTCATATATTCCACCGGATAATGCGCCTTCAGAAATGCAGTTTGGCAGGTGATGGCGGCGTAATCGGCGGCGTGCGCTTTGTTGAATCCGTAGCGGGCGAAAAACTCAATATCGCCCCAAATTTTGTCAATCACCGCCTGCGAATAGCCGTTTTTCCGCGCCCCGTCGCTGAATTGGATGCGGTGTTTTTCCATCAAATCTTTTTTCTTTTTCGCCACCGCCTTGCGAATCATATCGGCTTCGCCCGGCTCATAGCCTGCCAACGCCGACGCAATGCGGATAATCTGCTCCTGATAGACGATGATGCCATAGGTGTCGGACAAAATCGGCTCCAAGTCCGGATGGTGATATTCCACCTTTTCATCGCCGTGCATGCGGCGGATGTAACTGGGGATATTTTCCATCGGACCGGGGCGATAAAGGGAAATCGCGGCGATGATATGGTCGAATTTTGTGGGGCGCATTTCCTTCATCAACTTGCGCATGCCCGCGCCTTCCACCTGAAAAATGCCGGTCAGTTCGCCGCTGGCAAAAAGTTCAAATGCCTTTGGGTCTTCAATGGGGATGTTGTCCAGCCGGTATTGCACGCCATGCCGTTGCTCAATCAACTCGGCGGCGCGGCGCATAATGGTGAGGGTGGAAAGCCCCAGAAAGTCCACTTTCAACAACCCGATGGACTCGCAAATGGGAAACTCAAACTGAGTCACAGCTTTGGTGATGACCGAGCCATACGGGCGCATCAACGGCACATAGTCCATCACCGGCTTATCGGTGACGATGACCGCGGCGGCATGCACCGAGGCGTGCCGCGCCACCCCTTCCAACTCGCGGGCGGCGTCAATCAACGTTTGCACCATCGGCTCGGATTTGTAGCGGGCTTCCAGTTCGGGGGAATAAAACTCGCTCTCCGGGTCGAGTGACGACGCAATGGTGACCGGCTTGCCGGGAATGGCAGGAATCAACTTGGCGATTTTGTCCACTTCCGCCAAATCAATCCCCTGCGCGCGGGCAACGTCGCGCACGGCGGCGCGGGCTTTCATCCGCCCGAAGGCGACAATCTGCGCCACATGGTCTTCGCCGTACCGCTCGATGGTGTAGCGAATCATGTCCTCGCGCTGGTCGTCGGGGAAATCGAGGTCGAAATCGGGCATGGAAACGCGCCCCGGATTGAGGAAACGCTCGAAGATGAGATGGTTACGCAGGGGGTCAATTTTGGTGATACCCAGCGCATACGCCACAATCGACCCCGCCCCGGAGCCGCGCACATTCCACCAGATATTGTGTTCCTGAGCGTAGCGGCACAAATCCCACACAATCAGAAAATAAATGTCGAAATTCATCCGGCTGATGATGCCGAGTTCGTGTTCTTTCCGTTCCTGAATTTCGGGGTCGGTCACCCGGTCGCCATAAATTTCCGCCAGCCCTTCATCGGTCAATTGGCGCAGAAAGGTTTTGTAATTGTGTTCCGGCGGCATCACATTGATGGGCAAATCGGGCAGATGGTAACTTTTGTCCTCCAAATCAACGTCGCACATCTCGGCAATTTTCACCGTGTTGGTGAACGCCGAATTGGGCAAATCAGCCAACGGGCGGAAAATTTCGCGCATCTCCTGCTCGGATTTCAGGTAATAGCTGTTATCCGACATCCGCATCCGCTTTTTGTCGGTGACCAGCGAGCCGGTCTGCACGCAAAGCAGGGTATCCTGCGCCACCGCTTGGTCGGCGCGGGCGTAATGAACATCGTTGGTGACCACCATTTCAAGCCGGTATTTCTTCGCCCATTCAAACAGAATTTTGTTGATTTTTGTCAGGGAGGGGATGTCATGTTCCTGCAATTCGATGAAAAATCGTTCCCGCCCGAAAACATCCAGATACCATTCCAGCCGTTGCATCGCCAGTTCAAAATTCGAGGGGCTTTTTTCATCATTCAACAGCGACGGAATTTCCGCGCCCATGCAGCCGGAGGTGCAAATCAGCCCCTCGCTGTGCGCCGCCAGAAAATCGGCGTCGATGCGGGGTTTATAATAGTAGCCGTTCAGTTGCGCATCACTGGCAATCTTCAGCAGATTTTTGTAGCCGGTCATATTTTGCGCCAGCAGCAACAGGTGGTGGCGGTACTTATCTTTGTTGGGGTCTCTGCCGTCCATCGGTCTGCCGAAAGGGGTCAGGTAGGCTTCCACGCCGATGATGGGTTTCACCCCGGCGCCCTTCGCATGGCGGAAAAACTCCACCGCGCCGTGCATCACCCCGTGGTCGGTGAGCGCCAACGCGGGTTGTTCGAGTGCCACGGCGTGCTGCACCAAATCTTTGGTGCGGGAAAGCCCGTCGAGCAGCGAATATTCGGAATGGACATGCAGGTGTACAAAATCGGAAGCCATAGTTTCGATTCCTCACAAAATAGCCGTGCAACCATATTTAGGGTGTTGGTCGCATTATGATACAAGATGTTGGGGTATGGCACAACAATCGCCCGTCGGTTACGCTGATATTATACCACAAGTATGGCAAATTCACCGAACTTTTCGACCCCGCAAAAGGGCATTCTTTTTGACAACCCCCTGCTTTGCGGGTAAGATGATTTTACAACTTCGGTGATGGAGTTCACCGCAATTGCCCCTTTCGGCTGATAACTCCTGCCTATTGAATGGGCAGGAGTTTTTATTTTTTCAGGAACAAAACCGTATGAGCAAACATTTGGGTTATTTCGAGGTGAAAGAAGCGCTGTCAAACAGCGGGTGTCCCGTGTGCCAACTGGAAACTCAAACCGCCGAGGCGGCAATTGACTCCCTGCTGTGGGAATCGGTGAATGATGTGCCCACACGCCACCGGCTCAATGCCGCCCGCGGATACTGTCGCACGCACGCTGCAAAAATGGTGCGGAACGGCGCGGCGTTGGGCGCATCCATTTTAATGGGTGGTGTGCTGCGCACGGTGACGGAAATTTTGTCGAACGCCACCTTTCAGGGTTCGCCGGGGCTGGCAATGCGACAGAAATTGCCGGGTTTCAATCACCGTGGCAACCCTGCCACCGCCGCACTGGCAAAAACATTGTCCCCACAAATAGAGTGTCCGGTGTGCACCCTGCAATCCGCCGCCGGTGTGCGTTATCTGCAAACGCTGGTAGAATCTTTTATCGGTGAAGACGCGCTGGTCAATGACTATCGCCGGTCTGACGGGCTGTGTCTGCCCCATTTTCGGCAAGCGCTCGGCTTCGTCACCGATGAAGCAACCTTCAACTCACTGATAGACGCTCAATTGCATATTTGGCGGCAACTCACCCAACAACTGGACGAGTTCGTCCGCAAAAATGACTATCGTTTTCAAAACGAGAAAACGGGTCAGGAAGGCGATGCATGGCAACGCGCACTCGTCGCTGTTTCCGGGGATAGCTAATGAAAAAATCGCAAACCTCCCCCTGCTTTGATGGTTCTCCGGAGTGTTTGATTGAACATCACAAAACAAACGCGCCAACTGCGATGGCGCGTTCATTCAAACAGTCTAAAAAATAATGGGGCAGGTTATTCCGCCGCCATCTGCGGGCATAGCGCGGGGACTTTCCCCTGAATGTACGCCGCGATGAGCGCGGCTTGATGTGATTTGCACCCCACAAAATAGGTGGCGTGGTCTTCGCCCTTCATTTGGATGGCAACGCCGTTTTCAAAGGCTTTCATCCCCACCATTTTGCGCCCCATCCGCATAAAAGTGAACGAATTGCTGGGGAAAACCAGCCGGACATTCGTCAAAAAGAGGTTCCCCTCATCTTTCCATGTTAGGTCTGCGGTGGAAATTTTCCCGCTCGGAAAACGATCGCCGCCCGGTTCAAGGGCAGGACCGTGCGCCCGACGCAAGCCGTCCACGTGCAGGAAACAGGTTTCCCGCAATTGCTCCAGCAGAATTTGCGCCAGCACGCTCTTTGGCATGGTCAAATGCTCAAGGTTGCCTTCGGCAAACTCCGCCAATTCCGCATCGGTATAAACCTGCTCGCCGAACAATGCCAGTTCCGACAAAGTGAAGGTTTGCCCCACAATGCCCCGGCGGGCAATGTCGTACCCGTCGCCGATGGCTGTGACCGTATATTTTTTAGGAGACCGCCCAAAGAGCTTTCGTTTCGGTTTTATGGTTAGACCACAGTGTGCGCATTCGTAGATATTTCCGTTGGCAGACAGTGGCGATTCGCCGCACACCGGGCATGATGAAAACAACTCGGTTGTCATAGGTTTCCTTTCAAAATTCTCCTGAAATTTAATGATGGCATTATATCAGCGAAAGCCAATTTGGCGAAATTATACCCGCACGCTGAGTGATTTTGCCAGCCCATGGGGCAATGGTATAATGTTTCATCGCGGTGGCGAGCGCGTCACCATCGAAAATCCTGTGATTGAGCGAAAAAACCTCTATGCGTAAAAACATCGAGCGTACGGCATGGATCGTCCTCATACTTTCATTTCTGGTTTTTTGTGCGCTGGCGGTCGGTATTCCGCTTTCGGTGCGAGCGTATTTGTACAACACCACCATCGCCCACAGCACCAAACTGACCTCCATTCGCGGGACGGTGCTGGAAAAACCGTTCGATGGCTCGACGCCCATTCCCCTGACGCACGGCACATCCGGCGAGGTGAACGAGCTGACCATCATCTCCACCGATGATACTTCGCAGGCGGTGCTGACCTTTTTCGAGGGCAGTGTGGTGACGCTGTACAACAACACCACCATCATTTTGCACCGCGCCCGCGAACCGCGATACGGCATCAGCCCGTATGCCGCCGAATTGGGCGTGGAAGTGGTTCAGGGGCGGGTGCGCACAACGGTTGCGCCGATAGAACGCCCGCGCACATTCTGGGTGAAAACGCCGCACGGACAGGTAAACATGTCGCCCGGCAGTTTCGCGGTGGAAGCCCGCAACGATGAAACGCAAATCACGGCGCGGGCGGGCGTGGCACAAGTGAGCGGATACGGCAAAACCGTGCTGCTCACCGAAAGCCAATTAACGACCATCGGCGTGAATGCGCCCCCGCAAGACCCCACCACCGCCGAGCAAAACCTCATTGCCAATGGCGATTTTCAATTGGGGCTGAAAGAGGCGTGGCTGCCTATGGTATATGTCCCCGCCGACCCCATGACCGGCACGCAGAAAGCCATCACGATTGATTACCGCAACGCGCTCAGCAAATTCGACCCCGTGAACGTGGTCACCAGCACGTTGGGCGTGGAAACCTTTGACGGGCAAATTGTGCTCCATTTCAAAAGCGAAGGGACGGACAACGTCCACACCGAAGCCAGCATCGAGCAAATTGTCAACAAAGATGTGCAGGATTTCCGTTCACTCCGCATCAACGCCCAAATTCGGGTGAATTTCCAAAGCCTGCCCGGCGGCGGGCAATTGGGCACGGAGTATCCGGTGATGATTCAACTGAATTACCGGGACTCGGAAGGGAACGACCGCACATGGTATCGCGGCTTTTATTACGAACCCGCACCGAGCAACTATATTCTGTACAATCAGCCCGAAAACAACAACGAAAGCGTGGCGAAGTTTCTGTGGTATCCCTACGAATCGGAGAATTTGCTGGACGCGCTGGGCGAGAAAAAACCGGCATACATCAAATCCATCCGCATTTACGCTTCCGGCTGGATTTACGATAGCATGGTCACCGACATCAAACTTCTGGCAGAGGATTGAGCATGGCGCGATGGTGGCTCATTCCGGTGGCGGCAATCTTCCTGTTCGCCGCGCTGTACCAGTTGAACCTGCCCGGCATCCATTACGATGAAGCCTTTGAAGCTGTCCCCGCCGTGCAACTGCTGCGCCACCAGCCCGTCCAAGCCTTTCGCGGCAGCACCGTCCCCCTTTTTGGCACACAATTTCCCCTCACCACCCAAGATTATATCGGCGCGCTGAACACCTATTTCAGCCTGCCCTTCCTGTGGCTGGCGGGCATCAACGTCACTGCCCTGCGGCTGTACGCCGTCGCCATCGGGCTGATAACCCTGCTGCTGGCGCACGGTTTCACCGCCGACCTGACCCGCAGCCGGTGGGCGGGTGTGGCGGCGGCAGCACTGCTGGCGCTCAACCCGACCTTCGTTTTCTGGACGCGGCAGGGCATCTTCGTCACCGCCATCAACGCCGCCATCGGGTTGGCGGCGGCGTGGAGCTGGCTGCGCTGGCATCGCA
>CAZMXX010000208.1:0-7180 GCA_964570315.1 uncultured Anaerolineaceae bacterium
GACGCCACTTGGGACTCAATCTATAACTCGCCTAAAAACTGAAACGCACCCTTTTACATCTTAAAAAATAGCGAAAAATCAGAAAATTGATATAATATGCCACGCTAGCCCCCGTAGCTCAGGGGATAGAGCAGAGGTTTCCTAAACCTTGTGTCGCAGGTTCGATTCCTGCCGGGGGTACAGCAGGTCGGGTATGTCCCGACCTGTTTTTTTGGAGAGAAGAAGGCATTATGGTGCAACAAATTTTTGTGGGTATCGTGCTCAGTCTGTCAATCGGTTGGGGCGGATACAAAAAACGGGCACTATCGGCGAGCGGTGTATGGGGGGCGACGCTCATCGGCACGGCGATTTTTGCCTTTGGCGGCTGGCAGTGGGGCGTTTTGCTGCTCCTTTTTTTCGCCTCATCCAGTGGCTTTTCCTTTTTTAAAGAAACGGAAAAACAGACGGTTTCAGAAAAATTTGAAAAAGGACATCGCCGCGACCTGTGGCAAACGCTGGCAAATGGCGGCGTGGGCGCGCTGTGCGCCGTGATGAATGGACTCTTCCCCGCCCCCGTGTGGGGCATTGCCTTTGCGGGCGCGATTGCAACCGTCACCGCCGATACATGGGCAACCGAACTCGGTGTGCTGAGCCGCCGGTTGCCGCGCCTGATAACCTCCGGGAAGAGGGTGGAACCGGGTTTCTCCGGCGGCGTCACCGCGCTGGGGACTGCCGCCGCATTTTTGGGGGCGCTGGTCATCGGCGGGGCGGCGACGGGGCTGGCGATTGTGCCCGCGCCGTCCGTTGCCACGGGGGCGATAGTGGCGGTGTCGGTTGCCGTTGCCGGGCTGGCGGGCGCGCTGATTGACAGCCTCCTCGGTGCGACGGTGCAAATTTTGTATCGCTGCCCCACCTGCGCTTCGCTCACAGAGCAGATGAGGCATCACCGTTGCGCGGGCGTGCCCACCCAATATGTGCGCGGCATCCGCTGGATGAACAACGATGTGGTGAATTTCATCAGTTCGGTGGCGGGCGCGGGCATCGCGGTGGCGCTTCTTTATCGCGTTGTGATGTAATTTTCACCTTTTATTAATCTTTTGGGCGCATAATATCTCCATAAAAGAGATGGTGAAAAGACAAAACAATTATGGAAGAAAACGAATATCAATCAGGATTAAAAGTAAAAGTAGGCGTAATTATGCTGGTTCTGGGCACAATTTTGCTCGGAACCATTGGCGGAGCGGTGATGGGCGGTGTTGTGGGGTATACGATGGCGCTCAGTTCCCGTTCCGAACCCATTACCATAAATCAGCCCTCCGTGCCGGTGACCCATAGCTTGGAGCCGGTGATGCAATCTTCGAGCAGCGTAAAATCGGCTACCCCCGCACAAACTGTTCCCGAAAATGAGGCGCTCATTGCGGCGGTGGAATTGGTGAATCCGGCAACCGTCACCGTGCTGAATCAAAACTTTCAGGGTATTTCCTCCGGTTCGGGGGTGATTGTGGATTCCGCCGGGTATATTGTCACCAATAACCATGTCATTGAAAACGCCGAAAAAATATATGTGATTTTGGCGCATGGCGGGCGGATGCAGGCGCAGTTGGTGGGCAGTTCTGTCGATTTTGATATAGCGGTGCTGAAAATTGATGCCGACTACGTGCCTGCCGTCGCCTATTTCGGCGATTCTTCGGCGTTGCGGCTGGGGGAACGGGTTGCCGCCATCGGGAGCGCGTTGGGCGGCTTTCGCAACACGGTGACCAGCGGTGTGGTCAGCGCGCACAACCGCTCGCTGGGGGGGCAAAATGGTCTTCTCCAAACCGATACCCCCATCAATCACGGAAATTCCGGAGGACCGCTCATCAATTTGCAGGGTGAAGTGGTGGGCATCAACGTGATGGTGTTGCGCGGTAGCGGCTATTCCGGCGATGTGGCGGAGGGGTTGGGTTTCGCTATCCCCTCGAATACGGTCGCATCCGTGGTGAAGCAACTGATTGAAACGGGACGCGCGGAGATGCCGTTTTTGGGCGTATCGTACAGTGTGCTGAATCCGCAATTGAGCATGGAATACAGCATTTCCACCACTCAGGGCGCATACATCGAACAGGTGCTTGATGGGTCTGCCGCAAAAGAAGCGGGGGTGAAGCCGAAGGACATCATCACTGCCATTAATGGGCGGACATTGGATGACCGCAATCCGCTGGGGCAACAATTGATGATGTATTCGGTGGGGGAAACCATTGAACTGACCATTCTGCGCGGCGACAAAGAACTGAAAATTCCGGTGACGCTGGGCAAACGCCCCGACAATTAATCAACCTGAAAATTGAATGTCTGCACCGCATCGTCTATAATAAAAGCCGGCAATCATTGCCGGCTTGTTTATTTCCAAAAAGGATGATCTTATGCCAAACACATCTATTGAAACGCAGGTTGCTGCGCTGTTGACGGAACATAATTTGCAGCTTGGCATCGCCGAATCATGCACCGGCGGGCTGATGGGGCATCGGTTGACCGATGTGCCGGGTTGTTCCCGCTTTTTTCGCGGGGGGATTGTTGCCTATTCATACGAGGTGAAAGAGACGCTGTTGTCTGTGGCGCACCAAACATTGCTGCAATACGGAGCGGTGAGCGCGGAAGTTGCGGTGCAAATGGCAGTTGGCGCGCGGCAGGTGTTCCACAGCGATTACGGGGTGTCCATCACGGGCATCGCCGGACCCGGTGGCGGGATGCCCGGCAAGCCGGTGGGACTCACCTACATCGCGCTGGCGTTTGACGGTGGTACGGTGTGGCAAAAGCATATTTGGCATGGCACACGCGCCGAAAATAAGAATCAATCGGTAGATGCGGCGCTGCAATTTTTGTTTGATACAATTTCGACCAAGGAGGGTGCGATTCATGTCGGGGTTTGAATGGATGGATGAACGCATTGGGGTGGAAGGCATCATCCATGGCGTTTCGCTCATTCCGCGCCAAATTGCATGGCGAAAAAAAGAGTACACGGTGGTCTCAACGGGCAGGCAGTGGGAAGAAGATGGCGAAATTCACATCATGCTTGAGTTGTCTGACACCGCCCGCATGGAAGTGGGTTTCTCATGCAAAAAGGGCTGGCGAGCAATCAAATACTGGTCGCCTCCCACGGCGATGGCATAAAAAAAGCCGCTCATTTTCGAGCGGCTTTTTGTTTCGCCTTTTGCATGAACCGTTCACTGTTGACGATGAAACGGGTGTGCGTGCCTCTGGCAACGGTTTCCACATCGTCCCGGGCGGAAATCTCAAAAACCAGTTGCCGCCCCGACACCTCTTTCAGGGTGGCTGTGGCGGTGACGGTCATCCCGACGGGCGTGGCGGCAAGGTGGTCGAAGTTGAGATTCGTCCCCACCGAGGTTTGCCCCGCGTCGAGTGCGCCTTCCAGCGCGGCAACGGCGGTTTGCTCAATCAATCGCGCCAATTCCGGCGTGGAAAAAACCGGCACCAGCCCGCTGCCGACGGCGCTGGCAGTGGTTTCCGGCGTGACAACTTCCGATATGCTTGCGGTGAGTCCTGTTTGCAGGGTCATTTGTCTCTCCTTTTTAGGGTCGCCATAGAAAAATACGTTCTTCGCTGGAGGGGCTGAGCGGCAAATCGGGCTGTCCGTCGGTGGCGGTTCCCCCCTGACGCACCGTCACCCACCACCAGAATTCGTCTTTCCCCGCTTTGCCGTATCCCGCTTCCACGGGCACGCGCCATGATGTTTCTTTGATTAATCCACTGCCCCAATAGCGCGGTTCATCTCCCACAAAATAGCGAATGGTCACATCGTAAAATTCATCTTCCGCTAAATTTTCCACCGGCTGCCATTGCAGCACGATTTCTTCATATTGTCCGGCGAAAACCGCTTCCGGTTCCGGCGAGAGGAGTACCGGCGCAGGATATTTGAACGCCAGTGCATCGGGAGGCGGTGTGGGCGTTTCGTTTTGAATCACCGTCGGGGTTGCGGTGGGCGGCATCTCGGTGGGCGTGGCTTGTGCCAGCAGGCTCAACAATTGCGCTTGTTTTTCCTCTGCCGCCGAAACGTCATCCAAATTTAAATTGATGGCGGCGGTGAAGGCATCGAGCGCCGCTTGCAGGTTGCCGTCGGTCTGCTGCGTTTCTCCGTAGCTCAAATAGGCGTTATACAGCGCGATGGCGGCTTGTCCGCGCGCGTAATTCGGTTCGGTTTTGATGATGGGAACCAATGCCTCGATGACCGCATCGGGGGGCGCTGTCTTTTTTTGCACTGCGATGAACGTTTGCGCGAACGATACCGCGGTGTCCAAATCGTCGCGCTGCGGACAGAGCGAGCGTCCCGTTTCAAAATCGACGCGGGCGGCTTGCACGGTGGCGACATCGTTGGGGGCGGCGGTGTGCGAAAGCCGCTCGTTGCCGCGATTCAGATACGAATCGCACAGCAGGGTGGAAACGGTTTCCGGCTGAAAGGCGGGCGCATTTTCATGCAGAAGGGTCAACGCTTCAATGGCATCCGACCAATTTTTGGCGGCAATTGCTTCCACCGCGTCGGATAATCGCTGTTGATATTGCGCTTCGGCGGTGACGGTTGCTTTCAGTGCCACGGCTCCGGCGTTGTCCGGCGCCAGCACAAAAATTTGGTCGAGCAAAGCGAGAGCGGTGGCGGAATCGCCGTTCTCAAACGCGGATTCCGCCCGTTGCAGCAGTTCGGCGGCGGTGGGTTGGGGTGTTTCCGGGGGGCGGGCATTGTTTTGCGCCACCAGCATCACCGCAATCACAATGACGGTCACAATTGCCAGCGTGGCGGCGAGCCAGCGCATCGGCAGTTTGGAAAAGGGCGAAGCGTCCGCCGCCGTTTTTTCGGGGGGCGGTGTTGTCTCGGTGGCGGAGGTTTTTTTGGCGGATGGCGGGGCGTTCAACGCCTCCTTTGCGCGTCGCATCAGGGTGTCGCTGTCTTTGTAGCCCGGCTGATGTTCCATGATTTCGGTCAGCAAATCAATCGCATCCTGCCATTGCGAGTTTTCCATCGCTTGCATAGCGGCTTGATGCAGCGCCTCCATTCGCGCTTGCGTGCCCGCAAACTCCAGCTTCTTGCTCGCTTCGGGGTGGTCGGGCTTGAGGTTCAGCGTTTGGGTGAGCAGATTGACCGCTTGCTGCCAATCTTCATGCTGTAACGCCTCTTCCGCGCGTTGGAACAATTCATCAATTAATGATTGTGCCGCCGGTGCGGAGACGCCCAACGGTTCGCGGACGGCTATTGGTTGCCCAGCCAGCACATCGGCGATGGCTGCGCGGACTTCGGCGGGCGTTTGGTAGCGGTCGGCGGGGCGTTTGGCGGTGAGTTGCCGCACCAGCGTTTCCACCGCCGGGGGAATGTCGGAGTTGTCCAATTCAAGGGTGGGAAATTCGCTGACGATGTGCTTGCTGATGATTGACCACGGGCTTTTTGAATCGAAGGGGACGTTGCCGGTGATTAATTCATACAAAACGATGCCGGTGGAATACAAATCGGAGCGGATGTCCACATCTTCGCTCATCGCTTGTTCCGGCGCGATATAATACGGCGAGCCCACAAAACCCGATTGGGTGAGTGAGGGCAGCAGCCGGGCGCGGGCAATGCCGAAATCGAGCACTTTCACCATCCCGTCATCGGCGAGCATGATGTTCTGCGGTTTGATGTCGCGGTGAACGATGTTGTGCCGGTGCGCATTTTCCAGCGCGGCGCAAACTTGGTCAATGATGTGCAGTGAATCCTGCCAGATGAGCGCGCCGCGTTTGTCGAGTTCCTCGCGCAGATTCTTGCCCTGCACATACTCCATCACTAAAAAATGGATGTCGCGGCTGGAACCGTAATCTAAAATTTTTACAATATGAGGACTGTCAAGCAGGCTGGCGAGCTTGGCTTCCCGCTTAAACCGTTGCAGGTACGCCACATCTTCGCCAAATTGAGCGTGCAAAACCTTAACCGCAACGAGCTTGTTTTCGTTGAGGTCCTCGGCGAGGTATACTTTTGCCATACCGCCCGTGCCCAAATCGCGCAACAGGCGGTAACGATTACTGAGGATGGAGCCAATCACGATGGCGGTGTTCCCTTCCTGCCCATTCAATGTCGTTTCAATTATACTGCACTTTTCAACCTGCGCCAATGGCACAATCGGATAATTTTACGATGGGTTTCGCCAGCGCAAACGGGGATCATCGGATAGATGGCGGAGCCGCCAGCGCCAGCCCACCGGATAGCCGAGCATCTTCGCCACGTCTCCGGTGATGCGGATGACGGGAATCCACAGGGCGGCGCGCAGTTTCTCCGTGGCGGAGAGTGTGCCCCAGGCGCGGAATAATCGGCGGTAGGAGACGTAAAACATCCCCGTTGCCCCCACAATTCCCGCCGCCAGCGCCGATATCCGCCACCCGGCGAGCCATAGCCCGCCCAGCACGGGTATCCCCAGCAGATATGTGCCGTAGCGGATGGCGTGCCGTTTGCGCCACAAATCGGCTTTGCCGTCGCCACGGGCATAAAGATAATATTGTTTGAAGAAGGCTCGCAACGTTGTGCGTGGTTTAAAATAGGCGACGGCATCGGGCGCAAAGGTGAAATTTCCGGCGTGCGTTTTTAAATTCAAGTCGAAAATCAAATCTTCGCAAAAATCAAGCCATTCGGGATACCCGCCCACGGCTTCCCACGCTTCTTTTTTAAAGGCGATGGAACGGCTGCTGGGCAGGAAGGTTTCCGGGTTGATGTCGTCCAGCTCCGGCAGAACGGTGGCGCCCATAGCGATTTCAAAGACGGTGGCGGTGTCCGGCTCGAAAAAACCGGCGACCACTGCCGGCGGGTCGGGTTGCTCAAAGGGTGCAATCAGCTGTTTCAGCCAGCGCGACGAAAGCCGCACCCCCGCATCCGTGCTGGCGATGATGTCGCCGGTGGCGGCGCGGATGGCGATATTGCGCCCCGCGCTGATGTTCGCTCCCGGCGAAACAATCACCCGCATGGGCAGCAAGTCGGCATAAGATTCAATAACGGCGACGGTATCATCGGTAGAGCCGCCATCCACAATAACCACTTCGTCCGGCTGGCGAGATTGCGCAACCAGCGAATCCAGCAACGGTTTGATGGCGTTCCCTTCGTTCAAAACAGTGGCAATTAATGATACTTTCAAGGAGACTCCTCGTATTATATGTAGTAGGTAGACGCCAACCCGTCTACCGGTTTGAAAAA
>CAZMXX010000209.1:0-7167 GCA_964570315.1 uncultured Anaerolineaceae bacterium
GATATACATCGTGCAAGCGGGTGATTCGCTGTACCGCATTGCCCAAAAATTTTACGGCAACGGCAATTTGTGGCGCATCATTTTTGATGCCAACCGGGATGTGATTGACTCGCCGAGCCGCATTCGCCCCGGCATGCAGTTGAAAATTCCCCCTAAACCGTAACGGGCAGAATTTATGGCTTTATTTCGATTGAATCCCGCCGAGCCGGGAATTTTATCGCCCGGCGGTACACCTTTTTTCACGGTGGGCGTGAATTATGAAGGATACTTCGACCGCACGTGGCGCATGTGGCAGCCGGGTTTGTTCGACTTGGCATTAATCGAACAGGATTTTTCCAAAGCGCGCGCCTCCGGTTTCAACACCGTGCGGTTGTTTGTGCAGAAGGATAATCGCACGGAAATTGAAACCGGGCAGTGGCAACGGTTCGATGCGGTGGCAAAGCTGGCGGAAAAATACAATTTGGCAATCATGCTCACGTTTAACGATGAACACAGCCCGCATTTGGCGCAAGTGGGGGCAACCAACGCCAAAATCGCCGCCCATTTTCGGGGAAATCCGGTCATTCACAGTTGGGATTTGGAAAATGAGCCGCGTTTGTACAATTTGTTGGTGGCAACGTACCCCAACGAGCCGTGTCCGCTGCTCACATCGGCGCTGATAGACCAATATGGCGAATTTGTGCCGCGCAGCGCGGTTGATATGTCCCGCATCCCCGCGCTGTTGCGCAATGATGCCAACAAAGCGTACTATTATCGCAACGCGGTGGAGGCGTATATCCGGTTCGGGCAGGAAGCGATGACCTCCGGGATGCCGTCCATCGTTGATTTTATGTTCAGCGCGCAAGCCGAAAAATGGCGACCCTTTTTCAAGCTGTTGAACGATACCATTGCGGCGTGGCTATCGCCGCAACTCGCGCCCCTCAAAGCCGCCGACCCCACCCGGATGGTGTCGGTGGGGTGGAATTGGGAGGCGCTGGCGGCGCTCCCCGCCAACCGCGCCCTTGATTTTCACCAAATTCACAAATATGGCAGTGTGGGCTATCAGCGGCTCACCAATATTTTCAGTATGTTGAAGGCGTTGCAGCGCACCTTTCCTACCCAGCCGATTATCATGGGCGAGTTCGGGTATTCCACCGATGAAAGCACCGACCCCGCCCGCTCAAAGCCGGTGGATGCGCGGATTACCGCCTTGCATGAAGCCGCGATGCTCTGTTATTTGCGTGCCGAAGGGTTTGCGGGGGGGATAAAATGGATGCTGAACGATGTGCGCAACGCCCCGAATCCGTTTGAGGCGGGTTTGGGCGTGTATGCCGATTTTGACCGTGAAAAACCGGCGCGGCGAATTTTCGCGCATCTGGCATCGTTGTGGCGGCAAACCGCCGACCGGGGTGTGCTGCGGGTGCTGCCCGACAATCGGACGCACATTCGGGTGCATTATTTGTGCGACGCCGGTGGTCTGAGCGGTGGCGGGGGCGACGAATCCCCGCTGGCATGGCAGGCATCCGCGCCCACCCATGTTTTCACCAGTTGCGACATCAGCGGGCAAATTCGGGTGGAAGCGTCCGCGTCGGTGAGTGTGCGGTTGCGCCCGCCACAACTTTCCCCCCGCTGGCGCGGCGGCAATGCGGCGGTCTACCGGCTTGATGGCGATGCCTTCAGCCCCGAAGGAGTGCAATCGGCGGCGGGGGCGGTTCAATTGCAGGTGGACGCCAATGCGCCACGGTTGGTTTCGCCGGTGTAAAAAAAAAGACGCTCATTTGAGCGTCTTTTTCGATGCGGAGAATTATTTGGCGTAATCAACCATTCGGGTTTCCCGAATGACCGTAATTTTAATCTGACCGGGATATTGCAGGTCTTCTTCCACCTGCCGGGCTATATCTTTCGAGAGGGTCAGGGCGGCGTAATCGTCCACTTCGTCCGGCTTGACCACAATCCGAATTTCACGCCCGGCTTGAATGGCGAAGGATTCCTTCACCCCTTTGAAGGAGTTGGCAATATCTTCCAACGCCTTAATTCGTTTCACATAATTTTCCAGACTTTCGCGCCGTGCGCCGGGACGCGCGCCCGAAATTGCGTCGGCGGCTTCCACAATCACCGCTTCCAGCGTTTCCTGCTCAACTTCATGGTGATGGGCGGCAATACAATTGACGACCTTCGGCGGCACACCGTATTTTTTGGCTTCATCCGCGCCGATGATGGCGTGCGGACCTTCAACTTCGTGGTCAATGGCTTTCCCGATGTCGTGCAGCAGCCCTCCCATACGCGCCACTTTCACATCCGCGCCCAATTCCGAGGCGATGATTGCCGCCAGATGTGCCGTTTCGATGGCGTGCAGGCGCTGGTTTTGCCCGTAGCTGGTGCGGTATTTCAATCGCCCCAGCAGTTTGATGATGTTGGGATGCAAGCCCGGCACATTCGCCTCGAATGCCGCGTTTTCACCCGCCTCTTGCAGGGTGCGTTCCATCTCTGCCGAAACTTTCTTCAACACTTTTTCAATGCGTGCCGGATGGATGCGTCCGTCATTGATGAGAATTTCCATCGCTTGGCGGGCAATTTCACGGCGCACGGGGTCGAAGGAGGTTAAAATGATGGCGTCGGGGGTATCGTCCACCACCACTTCCACGCCGGATGCCACTTCAAAGGCGCGGATATTGCGCCCCTGCCGCCCGATGATGCGCCCTTTCATGTCATCACTGGGGAGGGAGACGGTGGAGACGGTTGTTTCCGCCACTTGGTCGGAGGCGACGCGCTGGATGGCGAGGGTGATGATTTCGCGGGCTTTGCGGTCGGCTTCCATTTTCGTTTCCGCTTCAACTTCGCGCAGCACGCGCGCCATATCCTGCCGCGCGTCGAGTTCCACCGCTTTCAGCAGTTCCCCTTTTGCCTCACTTTTGGTCATCCCGGAAACCCGCTCCAGCTCTTTGACCCGTTGAGCCTCCAAGTCGCTCAGTTCGTTGGCGCGACGGTCCAGCGCGCTTTGGCGTTTGTTGATGGTTTTTTCACGTTTTTCAAGATTTTCGTAGCGTCGTTCAATGCTTTCCTGTCGTTTTTGCAGGCGTTCTTCGTGTTGGGTGATGCGGTGCTGGCGTTTCCGGATTTCGCGTTCAGCCTGATTTTGCAGTTTGAGCCGCTCTTCCTTCGCCTGCACTTCGATTTCTTTGCGGGTGGCTTCAGCCTTTTCAATGATTTCGCGGGCGGTCGCTTCAACTGATTTTATTTTTGAATCGACGGTGATGCGTCGGATGGTATATCCGGCGACGCCCCCAATCAACAGGCTGACTATCCCTGCAATAATCATGGGGAATAGATATTCCATGTCTAGTCCTTCCTCTTTTTCATAATGTTAGTTGTCAAGGTTCGTATATTGGTCTTCAATTTTAGCGAGTGTTGCGGAGATTACATCGTAATTAAAACCGCGACGCGCTAAAAAAGCGGAAATCTTTTTTCGTCGTGCCGGCGCATCCAGCGATTGCCAGCGCGATAATTTGTGTTCAACTGCCTGCCACGCCAGCGATTCTTCGTCCAGCGCCACCAGTGCGGCATCAATATCGGCGTCAGATAATCCTTTTTGCCGCAGTTCGTATCGCAGGGCACGAGCGCCTTTGGGTTTGGTGCGGCTGCGACCGGCAACCCATTGCGCCCCGAATTCGGCGTCGTTCAGATAGCCGCGTTGGCGCAACCGCGCCGTCACCAATTCGATAATGTCGTCTGCGGTTTCTTTTTTGCGCAGATATTGCGCCACTTCCGCTTCCGAGCGGGCGCGGTATGAAAGAAAGTTGAGCGATTGCTGGTACGCTTTGTCAATGGCGTCGGTATGTTTCAGTGTTTCGATGGCATCGTCGCTCAGATGTTGCCCTTTCTTCAGTGAAAAGGCGGCATTCAGCGTGATGGCAAAAGCGAAATCATGGTCTAAAAAAACGTTGACCCGTTCCTTATTTTTCTTTTGAATAACCAACGCCGTGATAGTGCCGGACAAGTCTGTCACCGTATAAAAAAATAGCTGCGGCACGATTGCCACAGCCATAAAAGGGCATAATTTTGAATATAGTGATGCTCCGGGTACACCAAATACCTAAGATTATCGCCACATACCGTTGGGCGATGAAAAATATACCGATAGCAACACAAAACCGAAGATTAATTCGGTGATTAAGCCGTTCAATAGCAAAGCCGAGGCAAGCGTGTTCAAGTTATGAGACAGATTCGCTCTCGATGATGTTTGGTTGAAGCTGATAAACCTCTCTTATCTTGTTCTCGATTTCGTTCAGCAGGGCTGGGTTTTCCATCAGATATTTTTTGGCGTTTTCCCTTCCTTGTGCCAACCGAATTTCTCCGTAGTTGTAGAACGAACCGCGTTTATCAACAATGTTTGCTTCAACCGCCAAGTCTAAAACATCCCCGGCAATGGAAATGCCTTCATTATACATAATGTCGAACTCCACCACTTTGAACGGCGGGGCAACTTTGTTCTTTTTCACGGTAACTTTGGTGCGATTACCGACAACTTCCGCCCCTTGTTTGATGGCTTGAATCCGACGAATGTCCAACCGCACCGACGAATAAAAGCGGAGTGCCATCCCGCCGGTGGTGGTTTCAGGATTTCCAAACATAACACCGATTTTTTGACGCAATTGGTTGGTGAAAATCAAAATAGCGTTACTTTGTTTGACCGCACCATTCAATTTTCGCAGAGCTTGGCTCATCAAGCGAGCCTGCAACCCCATATGGCTGTCACCCATTTCGCCTTCGATTTCCGCGCGGGGAACCAGCGCCGCCACCGAGTCAACCACCACCACATCAATGGCTTGTGAACGCACCAGCGCTTCGGTGATTTCCAGGGCTTGCTCGCCGGTGTCCGGCTGAGAAACATACAACTCGTCAATATTTACCCCGCATTTTTTGGCGTAACTGGGGTCAAGCGCATGTTCCACGTCCACAAATGCCGCCACCCCGCCGCGTTTTTGCGCTTCGGCAATGACGTGCTGGCACAGCGTTGTTTTCCCCGAACTTTCCGGACCGTAAATTTCAACAATGCGCCCGCGAGGCAATCCGCCGATACCCAGCGCAATGTCCAGCGATAATGCGCCGGTGGGGATGGCTTCAACGTTTAATTTTGTGGTTTCGCCCAGCTTCATGATTGCGCCGTCGCCGAAGCGTTTGCGCAAGGTTGCCAGGGTAGATTCAAGAGCTTTCGCTCGACCATTGTTCGCCATAAAAACAGGCTCCACGCAGTTAGTCTACTACAACTACTGTAGTTTACATCATGCTGATAGAAAACGCAAGCCCATCAATTTTGTTATGGTAAATTAAGCCTCGGTTCCGGCGGAGTTTTCGGCGAGGGTTTTGATTTTCAATTCGGCGGTATCCAGTTGAACGTTGCAGTGTTTTGCCAGCGCCATGCCGCGCTCATACAACGCCAGCGACTCCGCCAGCGGCAGGTCGCCCGCTTCCAGTTGTTGCAAAATTTTCGCCAAGGCGGCGAAGGCTTCTTCAAACGAAAGTGATTCGATGGTTTTTTCCATGAGAGTCTCCCTTTAAATAACGTCTGCGGAAAAAGAGCCGTCCGTGACGGTGATGGCGATGCGGTCTCCGGGGGCGACATCCTCCGTATGGGCGACCGGCGCGTCTCCCTTTTGCACAATGGCGTAGCCACGGGCGAGCGTTGCCTGCGGGCTGAGCGCGGCGAGCCGGGCTTCCGCGCCGGAAATCTGTTCGCGCCACAGCGAAACGGTGTGCCGCAGGGTGCGCCCCATGCTTTGCACCATGTCGTCAATTTGCTGGCGGCGGTTGTCAATTTGATTCTGCGGCGAAAGGTAATCGAGCCGGCGTTGGTTTTCCTGCAATTGCGCCCGCATGTCCGCCACCCGATTTTCCACCGTGGCTTTGATTTGATACGCATACCCACCGATATACCCTTTCAATTCCTGCGCATCCGGGGTGGCGACCTCGGCGGCGGCGGAGGGGGTGGGCGCGCGCCGGTCGGAGACAAAATCCACAATGGTGAAATCCGTTTCATGCCCCACGCCGGTCACCACCGGCATGGGCGCATCGAATACGGTGCGCGCCACCGTTTCATCGTTGAACGCCCACAAATCTTCGATGGAACCGCCGCCCCGCGCCAGCAAAATGACATCCGGCGGGGGAGAAAGCGCGTACAGCCGCTTCAACGCCGCCACAATTTCGGCGGGGGCGTCCGTCCCCTGCACCGCCGCCGGGGCGAGCGTCACTTCTGCCAGCGGATACCGGCGCGCCAGCACGTTCAGAATATCGCGCAGGGCGGCGGCTTTGGCAGATGTGACCACCCCGATGCGTTTGGGGAAGGGGGGTAATGTGCGTTTGTGTTCCGGCGCGAACAATCCTTCCGCCTCCAGTTTCCGTTTCAGGCGTTCAAACTGCTCATACAGCGCGCCGACGCCCACCGGTTCAATATCGTTCACATAAAATTGCAGTGCGCCGCCCGCTTCATACATGGAAACGCGCCCGTACAGCGCCACCGCTTCGCCATCTCCGCGCGGGCGATAGCGCAGCCGCGCCGCCGTTGACCGCCAGATGACACAGCGGATGCTGGCGGATGTATCTTTCAGGGTGAAATAAATATGCCCCGAACTGGCGGGTCGCCAGTTGGAGATTTCCCCTTCCATCCATAAATCTTGCAGCAGGTCGTCCGTTTCCAGCACGTGCCGAATGTGCGCATTCACATCCGACACCGAGAGCCGGGGCGGACCAATTTCAAAAAGCGATGATTGCACGATTACACCTCTTCAATGGAGAATAGGTTTCCCGCATCTGTTTCTTGTTTCAATTCATTTAAAAGCGATTCGATTTTGGAGAGGGGGAGTGCGGCGGAAATCAGCCGCGCCATCTCTTCCGATGTTGCCTGTTGGAACGATAATTTCATCATTTTGCCCGTTCCCTGCACCGAGACCTGCCGCCCCAAAAAGCTGAAAATATACGTGCCGATTTCCGGGGCGTACACCTCGAACCCGCCGACGCCGTATTCCGGTTTGTCGCCGCTGCGAACGGTGGTTTGCGCCCCCGACGGTGCGGTGCCGGTGACGGATGCCCCTTTTCTGCCCTCGACGCGCACGCAAACCGGCAGGCGCCCCGCCCATACGGTGACACTTCCCCATCCGTCTGCGCCAGAGCAGCTTGCTGTGCCGATGATGG
>CAZMXX010000210.1:0-7153 GCA_964570315.1 uncultured Anaerolineaceae bacterium
TCGACGCCACTTGGGACTCAATCTATAACTCGCCTAAAAACTGAAACGCACCCCAATCGCACTGAATATTTGCAAAAAATATTTTGTACACCTATAATGACAGGCGGTTCAACAGCATAGCTGTTACCCCTCAAATTTCCACGCAATAGATAAGTCATCGCCGACTTTATAACCTCAAATTCATCATTTAAAATCCAAGGAGGATTCTCGATGTCAAAAAAATGGGTGTATTCATTTGAAGAAGTGGCAGATGCCGAAAAGTATGTCGGTGGTTCATGGGAAGGTGTGCGCGCGCTGCTGGGCGGCAAAGGCGCAAACCTCGCCGAAATGGCGCGGGTCGGACTGCCCGTGCCGCACGGGTTCACCGTCACCACCGAAGCCTGTAACGCCTATCTCGCCGCCGGTGAAACCTTTGCCGAAGGGATGTGGGATCAGGAAGCGGCGGCGCTCAAAGCGCTGGAAGAACGCACCGGCAAAAAATTCGGCGACCCCCAAAACCCCCTGCTCGTCTCCTGCCGCTCCGGTGCGAAATTCTCAATGCCGGGGATGATGGATACCGTGTTGAACATCGGGCTGAATGATGAAGTCGCCGCCGGGATGGTGGAACTCACCGGCGATGCCCGTTTCGTATACGACGCCTACCGGCGGCTGGTGCAAATGTTCGGCAGCGTGGTGATGGGCGTGGATGACGATCTGTTTGAAGACGTGCTGACTGAAGCCCGCGCCAAAGCCGGCGTCAAAACCGATGCCGAACTGAACGCCGAACAGTGGAAAGAAATCGTCGCGGAATTCAAGAAAATTTTCAAAGCCGAAACGGGACGCGATTTCCCCCAAGACCCCATCGAACAAATCAAACTGGCGACCGAAGCCGTTTTCAAAAGCTGGAACAGCAAACGCGCCATTGATTACCGCAACGCCGCCGGTATCGCCCATGACTTGGGCACAGCGGTCAACGTGGTGACGATGGTCTTCGGCAATATGGGCAACAACTCCGGCACCGGCGTCGCCTTCACCCGCGACCCCTCCACCGGCGAGCGCGTGCTGTACGGCGATTATCTCATCAACGCCCAGGGCGAAGATGTGGTCGCCGGTATCCGCAACACCACCCCCATCGCAGAAATGGCGAACGAACTCCCCGAAGCCTACAAACAGTTTGTGGAAATCTGCGACATTCTGGAAAAACATTACCACGAAATGCAGGACATGGAATTCACCATTGAAAACGGCAAATTGTGGATGCTCCAAACCCGCGACGGCAAACGAACCGCCCGCGCCGCCATCAAAATTGCGGTGGACATGGCGAACGAAGGACTCATCACCCGCGAGCAAGCCGTGTTGCGCGTCACCCCCGACCAAGTGGACACCCTGCTCCACCCGCAATTCGACGAAGCCGCCAAAAAAGCCGCCGCCCGCGACGGCAAACGCATCACCAAAGCCGTGAACGCCTCCCCCGGCGCAGCCGTCGGCGTGGTAGCCTTTGATGCCGACCTCGCCGAAAAATGGGGCGTGGAAGAGGGCAAAGACGTGATTATGGTGCGCCCGTTCACCCGCCCCGATGATGTCCACGGTATGCTGGCGGCAAAAGGGATTCTCACCAGCGAAGGGGGCGCCACCAGCCACGCCGCCGTCGTCGCCCGCCAATTCGGCGTGCCCTGCATCGTCGGCGCGAGTGACATGGTGATTGACGCCGAAAAACGGCAATTCACCGCCAACGGCATCACCATCAAAGAAGGGGAAGTCATCTCCATTGATGGCGGCTCCGGCGAAGCTTTCGTCGGCGAACTGCCGATGGTGGTCACTGAACTGGAAGAGCAGGAAGACCTGCAAACCCTCCTCAAATGGGCGGATGAATTCCGCCGCTTGGAAGTGTGGGCAAACGCCGACTACCCACAGGACGCCCAACGCGCGCGCAATTATGGCGCACAGGGCATCGGCTTGTGCCGCACCGAGCACATGTTCTTTGAAGAAGTCCGCCTCCCGACCGTGCAAAAAATGATTCTGGCGAAAGTCGAATCGGAGCGGCAGGAAGCCCTCGACGCACTTCTGCCCTACCAGCGCGACGACTTCGCCGGGCTGTTCCGCGTGATGACCGGCTTGCCCGTCATCATCCGCCTGATTGACCCGCCCCTGCATGAATTCATGCCCGACCACGATGAAGTTTTCGCCAAAGTCATTGAAATGCGTGTCAAAGGCGAAACCGAAGGGTTGGCGGAACAAGAAGCCCTGCTCGCCGCCATTGAAAGCATGCACGAAAGCAACCCGATGATGGGCTTGCGCGGTGTGCGCCTCAGCATGATGATGCCCGGCATCGTCAAAATGCAAGTACGCGCCATCTTTGAAGCCGCCTGCCTCGTCAAAAAAGAAGGGCTGGAACCAAAACCCGAAGTGATGATTCCGCTGACCGGACACGTCAACGAACTGAAAACCATCCAACCGCAACTGGAAGAAGTTGCCAAAGCGGTGATGGCGGAACAGGGCGTGAATATCGAATACAAATTCGGCACGATGATTGAAATTCCGCGTGCCGCCGTCACCGCCGCGGAAATCGCCGAGGTGGCAGAATTCTTCTCATTCGGCACCAACGACCTGACCCAGATGACCTTCGGCTATTCCCGCGATGACGCCGAAGCGGGCTTCCTGCTCAAATATGTGGAAGACGGCATTCTGCCCCGCAACCCCTTCCAGACCATTGACCAAGATGGCGTGGGGCAATTGATGAAGTGGGCAGTGGAAAACGGGCGCAACACTCGCCCCGATTTGGAAGTGGGTATCTGCGGTGAACACGGCGGCGACCCCGATTCCATCGCTTTCTGCCACAGCATCAATCAGAATTACGTGAGCTGTTCGCCCTTCCGCGTGCCGGTGGCGCGGTTAGCCGCCGCTCAAGCCGCCCTGCGCGAAAAAGGCTTCAGCGCCAAGTAAAATTTACCAGTTGGGACACTTGCTGTCCCCTGTTATTCAGATGTGGCACAATGGCGTGCCACATCTTTTTTGTGCAGCGACGGCTAAACTTGCAGGATTGCGCATCCTGCGTGTAAAATAGCGCGACGCAAGCAGTACGGAGAGGATAATGACAACAAATCGCATCCTTGTGGTTGAGGATGAAAGCATCATCGGTATGGAGTTGCAATTCCGATTGCAGGATATTGGCTACGATGTATTGGAAGTGGTTCCCAGCGGGGAACGTGCCATCGAAGTTGCACTCGCTCAAAAACCGGACCTCATTTTAATGGACATCCATCTGGAGGGTGATATGGACGGCATCGCCGCCACGGAAGCCATCCTCGCCCGGCAAGATGTCCCCATCATTTTTTTAACCGCCCACACCGACGAAGACACGCTGGAACGCGCCAAAAACAGCACCCCGCACGGTTATCTGGTCAAACCTTTTCAGGAAAAAGAGCTGGACATTGCCATCCAAATGGCGCTGGCGAAGCACAAAATGGAACGGAAACTCCGCGAGAGCGAAGAGCGGTTGCGGCTGGTCATTGAAAGCGGCGACGACATCATTTCCGTGCACGATTTGGATGGAACCGTCACCTATTTCCATGCGGCAAAAAAATACAACCTGATTGCGGCGGACGTCATCGGGGTAAACCCACAAAATCTACTGGCGGACATCGTGCCGGAGTGGCTCAAAAGTTTCCGGTACGTGCAGGAAATGAAGCAAAGCACCACCGCCGAAATGAACGTCACATTTCAGGGGCGCGAGTTTTGGTTCAATGTGCATTTCTATCCGATAAAAGACAAAAACGGCAACGTCACCGCGATTGCCACCATTGCCCGCGACGTAACCGATGTGAAACGGCTCAAAGGAATTTTGCCGTTGTGCGCATGGTGCGGCAAGAAAATTAAAAATGAAAACGGCGAATGGGAACGGCTGGACACGTATATCACCAGCCATACCGAAGCTATTGTCTCTCACGGAATGTGCAATGACTGCCAACAAAAATTCCATCCTTAACTACCTGCGATACCACCCCTTCAACCGCCGGTTCCGAGAATACTGGGAACGCTCTACCACCCCCCAATCGACAGACCCGATAGACGCCCAGCGAGAATACGTCCTGCGGGCGATGTTGCTGCTGGAACAGTTCATCGTCTATCCGATTATATTAATTTATGCCTTTGGCGTTCTGGCGGGGGTATTTCCGTTGAGTATGGCAATCGCGATGGTGTATGTCGGTTTTACACTGGCGCTGGCTTGGTGGCTGGTCAGTATCGGAAAGTGGCGCATCGCGCGCTTCATCGCTCTGGGATTCACATATCTGCTGGCGCTATATGTCGGCTGGAATTTTAAAGGTGCGGAAATTGTCAGCGGTTTCGTCCTGACGCTGGTGATTACCAGCACCATCATTCTGATTCCGCACATCTCCGCATGGAGCAGCATCTTCATCGGCGCAATAACCGAAGGCAGCATCGTCTTCATGCAACAAGTGAATCCCAATTTGCAGGTATTGTCGCCATTGCAATTTTACGCCGCACACATAACCAGCACATTTTTCTCTTTGGGTGCGCTCGTTTTGGTCGTCCACTTTTTTGTGCGGGAATACCACCGCTCATATATGGAGGCGCACCGACAATCGCGGACGCTGGAAATTGTCAACCAAAAACTGCTGGCGGAAATCGAGCGGCGAAATACGCTGGAAAAAGAACTGCAAGAATCGCTCTCCGAAAAGGAACTGCTACTCAAAGAAATTCACCACCGGGTGAAAAACAACCTGCAAACCGTTGCCGGACTACTCTACCTGCAAGCGCGGCAGACCCACAACCCCGCCGCGCAGGATGCGCTCCGGAATAGCTATAACCGGGTGCAATCTATGGCGCTCGTCCACCAGCAGCTATATCAGACCACCAACATCTCACACATCGAATTACGCAGTTACATCACCAAACTGATTGAGCAATTGCGCCAATCGTACGCCGGCAACGGGAGTATCATCTTCCGCACGGACATCGCGCCGGTGCATTTCAATCTGGACACCATCATTCCTCTGGGATTGATTTTGAACGAGCTGGTTTCCAACGCGATGAAACATGCTTTCACCGACCGGGACATCATCGGGGAAATTGAAATTATTTTTCGGCAGGAAAACGGGAAGAGCAACCTGTCTGTCGTGGACTCCGGCGCGGGATTTTCCGCGGAACAGCAAGCGCTCCTCCGCGAAAGGGGCTTCGGCGGGCTGACCGCCAATAGTTTGGGGCTGCTACTGGTTCAGCAGTTGACGCGACAATTGCACGGGGAAATCACCGTGACCACCGACCCGCACACTCGGTTCAACATAACATTTTAGACTTTGCCGCTGATATTATGAGACTATGGAATAATTGCACGACACCGTTGTCCACCCTCCCCGATGATGCTCGCAAAGAGTATATGACTCGCGTCGTATTCTTTTTTGCGACATTGTTCACTTTGCCTTCTGCCTTCATCACCCTACTGATGTATCAGGCGCGTATAGTCCCCGCAAATATGTCAATCTTTAGCGGCTTGGCTTCGGTAGTATTGCTCATCGGATGGGTGCTTATTCATCGCAGGCAATGGAAAGTCGCTCGCCATACCATAGTCATCATCACCTATATTACAGCACTTTATATTTCAGTGACGTATGGTTTTGATGCACCGGGAATGCTCTTTTTTGTCGCGATGATACTGCTTGCGGCAATGATGAATCCTCCAAAAATAATGTGGTCATATGCTCTCATTGGCAGTATCACTGCGGCGAGTGTGGCTTGGGGAGAATTTAAAGGCTGGCTGATTGTGCCATCACCGGGAATTTTTATCAGCCTGCCCGCTGTTTTATTCATTGTAGCATTAATCTTTAGTGGGGTTGGAGCACTGTTACACTTCCTGATATTTCAGTTTGAAAAAGCCTTGACCACCGCTGAGGCTACCTCACAGGAATTGAAAGCTTATCAGGAACAACTCGAATCTCTGGTTGCCGAGCGCACCGCACAATTGAAGAAAGAAGTGGAAGAACGTCGGCAAAGCGAACATGCCCTCATCAAAGCTCAGCACATCGCCCGATTTGGCGTTTGGGAATGGGATATTTTTTCCGGGCAACTTTCATGGGACAAAGAGACAGCTCGCGTCTTCCGGCTGGACTTAGATGAAACAAATGCCACTATCACCGGTTTTCTAAAATTTGTTCACCCTGATGACCGCGTTCCGCTAGAAAACTCCTTTTTGGAAGCCTATCACGACAGAAAACGAGGATTCAATATCAACCACCGTGTTGTTCTGCCTGACGGCGAAACACGGATGGTGCATCAAGAAGCCGAATTCGTGTACGAGAATAGCGACAATCCAATCCGTGTGTTCGGCGTGGTACATGATATAACCAAACAGTGGCAAGCAGGAAATGAACTCCAAAAATCATTAGCCGAAAAAGAACTGCTACTCAAAGAAATTCACCACCGGGTGAAAAACAACCTGCAAACCGTTGCCGGACTACTCTACCTGCAAGCGCGGCAGACCCACAACCCCGCCGCGCAGGATGCGCTCCGGAATAGCTATAACCGGGTGCAATCTATGGCGCTCGTCCACCAGCAGCTATATCAGACCACCAACATCTCACATATTGAACTGCGCAGTTACATCACCAAACTGATTAGGCAACTGCGCCAATCGTACGCCGGCAGCAGGAGCATTATCTTCCGCACAGACATCGCGCCGGTGCATTTCAATCTGGACACCATCATTCCTCTGGGGTTGATTTTGAACGAACTGATCACCAACGCGATGAAGCACGCCTTCACCGACCGGGACGTCATCGGAGAAATTGAAATTACTTTTCGGCAGGAAAACGGGATGAACATACTATCGGTGATGGATTCCGGCGCGGGATTTTCCGCGGAACAGCAAGCGCTCCTCCGCGAAAGGGGATTCGGCGGGCTGACCACCAATAGTTTGGGGCTGCTACTGGTTCAGCAGTTGACGCGACAATTGCACGGGGAAATCACCGTGACCACCGACCCGCACACTCGGTTCGACATTACCTTTTAAGGGGGCGCACCAAGCGCCGATAGTCTCTCGCTTGGGTATTGTTGCAAAACAGACGTTGAATTTACCGCGAAGCCGCTAAGGTCACAAAGCAAAAAAGCGGAAAACAAAGAAAAACTTGGCTTGCTTTGCGCCTTGTATATTGAATAG
>CAZMXX010000211.1:0-7056 GCA_964570315.1 uncultured Anaerolineaceae bacterium
TGGGGAAAGCGTAGTTTCAGAAGCTCCCCCGCTTTAGCGGGGAGAGTGCGTCACCTTCCGCGCCACAAATATCATCCGCGGACTCTCCGCGTAAAATGGCGATTGGTCGTAATCGCCGAGAATTTCTTCCACCGCGAACCCCGCCGCTTCCAGCAACAGGGTCATTTCAAAGCGATGCAGGTATCGCATGGGAAAATCCAGCGTGTGCCGAAACAATCTGCCGGCATCGTCAATTTCATCCAGAAAAAACGTCACCTGCTGAATTTGCTCATCCAACTGCAACTGCCGCGCCGAAAACCACTGCACGCGACGCCCCGTTTCCGCATCCGTCACATGCCCGGCAAATTCCACCCGCCCGTCCGCCTCCAGCAAGGCGGGGGGATGCGGGTGATACAAATCCACCACAATGATGCCCCCCGGCTGAAGATGCGCGGCAACGGTGTCGAGCGTCGCTCGCTGGTCTGCGGTGGAAAGGTTGTGCATGAACGTGTTAATGGGGATGATTGCCAGCGCAAAGTTTTTTTGCGGCAGGTCGAAGGTGCGCATATCATCCCGAACCAGCGTCGCCAAATTCTCCACTTCCGCGGCGGCAACTTTTTCGGCGGTTTTTTTCAGCGACAACGCGGAAATATCCACGCCCGTTACCCGAAAACCAGCGCGCAACAGTGGGAGCGTCACCCGCCCCGTGCCGCAACCGATTTCAAGAATAGCACCGGTGACGCTATCGGCAAAATCGAGCCACATCTCCACATCGTCCGTGCGTTGAGCATATATCACATCGTAAAAACGGGCGATGGTGTCAAAATCAGGTTGCGCCATTGGTCTCTCCCGGGGCAAGATCATCCGGAATGGAAAAATGGAAGGTACTCCCCTCCCCTTCGACGCTGTCCAGCCAGATGATACCGCCATGCGCTTCCACCGCCAATTTGCAGAATGCCAATCCCAGCCCCACCCCCTGAATGGCGGCATCGGCGGTGGCGCGGGCGAATTTTTCAAAAATGTGTTTCTGACTCTCGGAGGTGATGCCCAAACCATCATCAACCACGGTGAAGATGATTTGACGCTCCGCCTGTTCCAGCGAAACGCGCACGTGCCCGCCGGACGGCGTGTATTTTATCGCGTTATCAATTAAATTGACCAACACGCGCCGGATGATGCTGTGGTCGAGATTGGCGGTCACATCGGTAATCGTCGGGAGTGTCAGCTCAATATTTTTGAAGTTCGCCTGCGCTTCGGTCTGCTCAAGCACTTCCTCCAGCAGGGTTGCCAACGATACCGGGGAGATGCGCAGCGGAAAATCACCCTGTTCCAGCTTGCTCAAATCAAGCACGCTGTCAATCAAATCGCGCAGATATTGCCCGCTGCGGGTCGCCAGATTGATGATTTCGGCGGTTTCGGCGCGCAATTCCGGGTCGGCGATGTCCTGCACCAGCATTTCCAGCATTTGCACCGCGCCCATCAGCGTGCCGGTGGGACCGCGCAGGTCATGGACAATCATATTGGTTAAATCCTGCCGCATGGCTGCCAACTCTTTGTTGGCGGTGACATCGTACCCCGTCCATTGAATGACCGTTTCGCCATCAAAATTGATGTAACGGGCGGTGATTTCTAACGCCACCGATTGCCCGTATGCATCTTTCACAATCACTTCATTGCTGATGGTTTTGCCGGGGGCAAGATTCGTCAAGTGCCGTTGCAATACATCCTGCAACGAAGTATCCAGCAACGCCACATGGCTGCCAATGATGACATCTTTGGGGCGGCGAAAAATGCGGCAGGCTTTGCGGTTCGCGTCGCGGATGACGCCGGAGGTTTCCACAATCAGCAAACAATCCGAACTTTCTTCAAACAGGCTGGTGTACCGTTTTTCAATGTTTTGCAAACGCTGCAACATGCGCTGGTCGTTGATGGCGGCGGAGAGCTGCCGGCTCAGTTGCAGCGCCACTTCCACATCCCGTCGGCGGAAACGCTCGGTGGTCTCGCGTCCAAACGTGGCGATGCCCAATTGCACTTCACCTGCAACCAGCGGAATGCCCAACCAACTTTTCACCCCGGAAAATGCCGGCAGGTCTTTGAACCATGATTCTTCGTTTTGTAAATTTGTGGTACTCAGCGGCTTGCTTTTTTCCAGCAACGGGCGCGCGAAATCATTTTGGTACAATTCCACGGAAAGAGTCGCCATATCTGCCGGGGCGGGAATGCCGTATGTCCCCGAAACCACCAAATAATCCTTATCCCACAAAAAGATGATGCCCTTTTGGAAGGGGAAAATTCGCCAAAAATGTTGAAACCCCAACGCCAGCAAATCCACCTGGGAATGGGTGGAGGGAAGCTTCTGCACAAATTCGGCGATGGCGTTTGCCAGCTTGCGCCGTCGTTTTTCCATTTGATACAGATGGATGCGCGCGATGGCTGTTGCCGCTTGTTCGGCGATGGATGCCACCACAGAGGCATCCGCTTCCGTGAAATGGTTGACATTGGTGTGCGACAGGGTCAGCACACCCAACGCCTGATGCCGCAAAAGCAACGGCACAGCCAGCACGCTCTTGGTGGAGATGTTGGCATCCTGTCGGATGCGCGGATACCAGCGCGAATCGGTGGCGGTATTGGGGATGAAGGCGGGCTCGCGGTGACGCAGCACCCATCCGGCTAAACCGCTTTTCAGCATCAGGGCAACCGTCTCCGATTCGATTCTGGTGATGGTCGCCTCATCAAGCAGCAACCCCCACGCTTCCGTATCGCCATCATCCTGAACAAAAATGCTTCCGCGTGAAGCGCCGGTCAACCGCACGGCGGAAATCAACGTGCGCTTGAATAATTCTTCCGCTTCCAAACAATTATTCAATTCCTTTGTAGCAAGGTACAGGAGTGCCAGTTTTGAATCGTTCAAGGGAGAATCCATGCTTTACACAAGGTTGGTTGCGGATACAGCTTAAGTTGCAGACATTATACCACATTTTGCAACATTTACGGCATGATAGATTGCGCTTGTTGCATCAGAACATCTGCGCGGGCATCATTGCCCCGATGGCGTTCAGCATTTGCCCAATGGTGCAAAATGCGCGATTGCAGCGCGGCATCATCGGCGCGAACAGCCCATGATACCGCCGATTCAAACAGGTCGCGGGGATTTTCGGCGTGTGCGACACCGGCTTGCCACCACAGCGCCACCGCCATGCCGTGCGCCACTTTGGAATGCATGGCGGCAGTGGCGGCATCGTCATCCATCTGCGCCAGCAATTGCCGAACTTTCTCAAAATGCGCCAGCGCCACATCCCAAGCGAAGACCGCCAGCGAATGAATCCCCGCGCGCAAATACCATTCGGCGGCTTGAGGTGTCTGCCGGGCGTCGTCAAAATGCGCGGCAATCAGCGAGGCGTAGGCGTCCACTTGTTCCCCATTGTATTCAATGAGCCATGCCGCCAGTTGCGCATGGTATGCCGTTGCCGCATCGGCGGGCAAAGTATTCAGGATGGCGCTTCTGAGCAGCGCATGTTTGAAGATGTATTCCTTCGTCTGGGCAAACGGCGATGATTCGCGCTGTAAAATGACGCCCCGTTCCTGCAAATTTTCCAGCACCACGTTGACCACATCCAAGCTGATGGTCGCCGCATCCGGGTCGCTCATCCGCGCCAGCGCCACATTCCAAAACGCCCGTCCGATGGTCGCCGCCCGTTGCAGCATTTCCTGCTCCAGTGCCGGTAATCGGGAAAAACGCGCCAGCAGCGCCGTCATCAAATCATCGGGCAGGGTAATTTTGTCCAGCGCCGCTTCATCCACTCGCCAGCGCACCGGAAAGGGCAGCACCACGCCGGCATCAATTAATAGCTGGATTAATTCTTCCAGCAGCAGCGGATTGCCGCCGGCATGGGTGATTAATTCCGATTGCAGTTTGGGCGGGATGGCAGGAATTTTGCAAAAAATCCGGGCAATCAATTCCGAAATTTGTTCGGGTTCGAGCGCGGGCAAAACAATTTTTGAAGCCGCCTCATCCGGGGCAAACCAGTGCGGGTGTTCGGAAAATAGTTGCGGCTGCGTGGTGCAGACCATCAACAGCGGAATATCACGGCTGGCGTTCCACAGGTCTTTCAATATCCGCAGCGAGGCGTCATCCGCCCAGTGGATGTCTTCCAGCATCAAAATAACCGGCGTGCCGCCCGCCGTCAGCGCGGCGAAGAAAGCCTGCACCGCCGCCACTGCCGCATGCAAGCGGCGTTGCTCCGGCTCGGTGGGGAAGGTGGGGACGGCTTCGGCGGAAAAGCCGATGAGGTGTTCGATTTTTTCCGCCATCGCCGCCGCATCCGTCATGTCGGTGATGTCGGCGAAGCCCTGCGCCAATTTTTTGCGGGTGATAACGGTGGAATCGCTGGCAAAAATCCCGAAATAAAAGGTGAAAATATCGCGCAGAATCCAATACGGCACGCCGCGCGTTTGCAAACTGGCTCGCCCCTGCAACAATCGCAAATTCACCGGCTGTTGCTCAAGCCAGTGGTCAAACTCATACAGCAACCGTGATTTCCCGATGCCCGATTCGCCATCCACAACCACCAATTGGGCGCGCCCTGTTTGACTCACATCAGCAAATGCCGATTGCAAAGCGCGCAACGCCGTTTCCCGCCCCACCATCATCGTTTCAATGCCTTCCACGCTGCGGCTGATGACCCGCACGGCATACGGCTTCGCCCCTTTCACCCGATAGGCGCGCACGGTTGCCCCGTCGGTATTCAATTTAATGGGATTGGAAAGTTGGCGCACATAAAACACGCCCCGCACATGCCGGTACATGTCGGCGGAAATTAAAATCGAATTGGGTTTCGCCACCTGCGCCAACGCCAGCGAAATATCCATCGTTTCCCCCAAAACATCGCCGCCCGCCGACGCGCTCTCTTTGGCTTGCATCACCTCGCCGATGTGCAACCCCACCGACACCGGCAACGCGGGCATCTCGGCATACGTCCGGTGAGCATCCACCCATTCTTGGCGCACATCCGCCACCGTTTGGCGCAACTGCAACGCCGAGCGGATTGCCCATTCCGGTTCATTGGGACGAGCGGCATCCAGCCCGAAAAATGCCAGCAAATAACTGCCGAAGTGCGCATGCACCACGCCCCGGCGTTCCGATACCGTTTCATCCACCTGCTGCCATAATTTCGCCAGAAAAATCGGCACATCCCCCGCCGGGATGGCGCGCAAAAACGCCGCCACGCCATGCACCCGCATCACAAATACGGTGAGCGTTCGGCTTTCCAATTGGGCGGTCTGTGACCGGCGGACGGTGTGCGCCATCTGCTGCAACGCGCGCACGGCAATATCCACCACCGTGTTCCCCAATGCATCCCGATGTGTTTCCAATGCGGAAATCGTACGATTTATCTGCGCGGCATCCATAAAAACCCCTTTGCGTCATCCTTCCGGGCAAAAAAACCGGAAAGCAAGCCGTTCCGACGTAGTTTTTTTGACTCGATGCACAAGGTTGGGTATTCTACCGATTTGTGCAAAAAACTATTTGCCTCATAATAAATACAGGTTTGAAAGGTATGATAGCCAAATGACAACAATCAATCAAATTTCTTCTGACAGAACGTTGAAACAGTATGCCGGGATTGTGGTTCGCGGTTTTCTGATGGGGGCATCGGATGTGGTGCCGGGCGTTTCCGGCGGGACAATGGCGTTTATTCTGGGCATCTATGAGGAATTAATTGACGCCATAAAATCCATAGACTTAAAAGTTATCCGGTTGATTTTAACGCTGAAATTCAAAGATGCGCTGGATATTGTCCCGTGGAAATTTCTGCTTTCCCTGCTGACGGGCATCCTGCTGGCAGTTTTTTCGCTGGCAAAAGGATTATCGTGGCTGTTGGAAAACAAGCCGGTTTTGCTGTGGTCGTTCTTCTTCGGGCTGGTGCTGGCATCCGTATTGATGGTGAGTCGCCGCATCACCCGCTGGCACATCGGCACGGTGGTGGCGGCACTGCTCTCCGCGTTGGGCGCGTATTGGCTGGTCGGGCTGGTTCCCGCGGAGACGCCCACCGCCCCGTGGTTCATTTTCATCGCCGGCGCCGTCGTCATCTGCGCCATGATTCTGCCCGGCATTTCCGGTTCCTTCATTCTGGTGCTGCTGGGGAAATATCAATATATTTTGGATGCCGTCAACAACCGCGACATCGTGACGCTGCTGATATTCGCCGTGGGCGCGGGGCTGGGCATCACCACCTTCGCCCAACTGTTGGGCTGGTTGTTCAAACGCTATCATAACCTCACCATCGCCATTCTCACCGGGCTGATGCTCGGTTCATTGCGGAAGGTGTGGCCCTGGAAGGAAACGCTTTCCGCCATCACCAACCGCCACGGGGAACTCATCCCCATTGAGCAAATTAATATTCTGCCCGCAACCTTCAATGGAGAGGTGATGTTTGCCATCGGATTGGCGGTGCTGGGCTTCGCCATTGTTTTCGCGCTGGAATACACCGCCTCGCGCCAAAATGCTTGACTTGACCATACCCGCGTGGTATAGTCCCTTTGATATAATACATCCTGTTTTTCAGTGATGGAGGACTTTCAAACCGAATGAATTGGACACGAGTATTCTACATTATACTGGTCATCGGACTGGTATCATTTTTCTTTAGTCAACTCTTATTTGGCGGCTCAACTGCCGACGTAAAACCGCTCACGGAAGTGGCGAGTTTGGCGGCGGAAGGCAAAGTTGCCGAAATTGTTGTGCAAGAGAATGATTTGGACATCACCCTGAAGGGTGGCGCAAGCATTGTTTCCCGCAAAGAACCGGAAATCGGTATTGCGGAAACACTGAAAAATCTGGGTGTACCGGAAGCACAACTCAGCAACATCAACATCAAGATTGCATCCCCCAGCCAATGGGGCGGCTGGATTAGCATTTTGGGCACATTGCTGCCGCTGGTGCTCATCGGGCTTTTCTTCTTCTTCATTTTGCGCCAAGCGCAGGGTGCGGGCAATCAGGCGATGAGTTTCGGCAAAAGCCGGGCGCGGATGTTCACCGGCGACAAGCCGACCGTCACCTTCGATGACGTTGCCGGC
>CAZMXX010000212.1:0-6932 GCA_964570315.1 uncultured Anaerolineaceae bacterium
CCATCCCCCAAATTCAACACCGGTGTGAGTGTGGCGCGGGACGCACGTGTGTAAGGGACAGATTTCAAACCGTCCGCGTTGATATGTCACCGGCAGGCGCATCGCATACAACACAATTTGCATCAGCCACCAACCTGCCATCACCACCGGCACCGTTTTTCTGCGCCGAAACGCCATCATCACCGCCCAAATTGCGCCCGGCAGCAGTAAAATCTGCCCGCCGATGAACGGCGCACCCGCGACCGACAGCCATCGTTTCCACATGGGAATATCGTTCAGCAGGATGGCGTATTCACGCTGTTTGGCATAAAAGGTGTTGGGGAGGATCAATCCGCTGGTGATGAAATTGAAGGCGAAATAGGGAATCAGCGGCAGCGCCACCCCCGCCCCGAATGCCATCAGGGGGAAGATGGAAAATTCTCGCCGGGCAATTTGTTTCGCCAGCAACGCCAGCCCGACCAACCCCGCCAGCCCGATACCCTCCGGGCGGGTGAGTGTCAACAGCCCGCCGATGAGCCCCAGCACGGCGAAGCGACCCGCCGCCTGCCCTCTCCCCCTTTTGGGGGGAGGGATGGGGAAGGGGGCATCATCCTCCCATGCGGCGAACCGTTCCACCAGCAAAATGGAGAGCCACACAAACAGCACCGTCTCCATCCCCGAAGCCGCCGCCCAGACCAGATGCCATTCGCCCACCACTGCCATCCCGATGAGCGGGGGCAGCCATTGCGAAGCGGGCAGCAATCGCCGCGCCAACCGCATCATAAGAAACCCTGAAAGTCCCAAAAATACAATATTCAATCCGTGCGTCCACCACAAAAAGGGCACGCGCAGCGCGTATCCTGCTGCCAGCAGCAAGGTCCACAGCGGCGCAGTGCTCCCGGTGCTGGGCACGCCGGGCGTAAAAGCGAACTCGCCGCGCGTGCCCAAATTGCGAGCGTAGGTCTGATGAATCCACGCATCATCCAGCGGGAACCCGTTCACGCCCGCTAGCCGCGCCGCGCCGAGATAGAGTCCCACCAGCGCGGCGGCAAGCGCAATCCACAGTGAAACGTGAAACGTGAGGCGTGAATCGTGAGATTGGTTATTGGAGATTGGAGATTCGCTATTTGTCATTCGTCATTCGCCACTCGTCATTCGATACACTTTCGTGCCGTTTCCGAATTCCCCCAGCAATGTAAATTGCGGTGGAACATCATCCCCCCGGTAGAGCGCGTTCAGTGGTGCAGGGTGATCCTTTTCCAAAATTAAATAGTCTGCGCCGTATTTTTGGGCGATGGTGATGACGGCTTCCAGCGGTTCGTTTGGCACGGCGATGGCTTTTTCGCCCCCAAAATAGAGGAAGAGGGGAGGATTGACCGCCATCACTGTGGCGGCGGGGTCGGGTAGGGCGCTGATGATGGCGGCATATTCCGCCTGCGCCGTGTTCCACGTTGAGAGTTTCTGCGCGGCGGTGAACAAGCTGATGAGCGCGGCGAAAAAGACCAGCCCGCCGCCGAAAACCTTCTGCGCGGTGGGCGCGTGCCAGTCCCGCCGTCGCTGTGCCACCCACGCGACCGCCGCATCCAGCCCGACCACGCCCGCAATGGCGACCGGCGGCAGAAGCGCGCCGCCGCTGTGAAAAAGCGCCCCGCGCACGCCCGGAAAGGTGAACGCCAGTGTCATCACCAGCCACAGCAGCGCGAGATATGCCCCCGAAAGTTGAAAAAACGGGTGTCGGCGCAGTTTCCACCCGCCGAGGATTGCCGCTGGAAAAACCACCACCAGCCCGATGACCGCCGCCAGCGTTTGGAAATTCATCCACGTTGCCCACAATTTCGATTGCAAAATGTTGCCCCAGCCCCACGCCAGATACCCGCGCCACGAAAGGTTGGCGGTGAAGCTGAAAATATCATCGTATTGTGTCAGCCACAGTGTTTTGGTTCCCCCCGGCGGCAGAATCGCGCCGAACACATGCCAATTCCGCACGAACCACGGTGTCATCACCAGCAGATAGCCGGCAATGAATAATGAAAAGTGAAAAGTGAAAAGTGAAAAATTTTTCCATTTTCCATTTTCCATTTTCCATTGTACAACCAAAAACCAGAAACCGAGAACCAGAAACAACAACCCATCCGCGCGGATGAGATGCGCCAGCCCCGCCACGATGCCCGCCGCCATCGCCCAACGCCAATCGGCAGTGTCGGCGGCGCGCCAAAGGGCAATCAACCCGGTTGCGCCCGCCAGCGCAAAAGGTGCAAAGGTGTCAATCGCCGTCCATTCCGCGAAATAGAATCCGCTGAACAGCGTCAGCAGTGCCGCCAACCACGCCTGCCGCCGGTTGCCGGTGACGCGCATCGCCAGCCGGAACGTCAGCGGGGGCAGCAGCGCCGAAAGCAGCACGAACACCCATTGCCCCCCCGCGTAATTCGCCCCGCCGAGCGCCATCCCCGCCGCGGCGAACATCGCCGTGAGGGGGAGCCAATAGCGGTTGCCGGGATGCGTCACCGCGTCGGGGGGCGCAAGGTAATTCCAGATGAAGTTTTCGGTGAACCCGCCACCCGTCGCCAGCGTGATGGCGTTCACGGTGTGATACGCCTCATCCAGATTGTGCGGCTGGCGTTCAAACCATGCAGTTCCGCCGCGCACCAGTAAACTGATGGCGAAAAGGATGAATATCGGTTTGCGGAGGGAACTGTTTTGATGCCTCATGCCGGACTGCCTAAAGTATCAATGTCCATCACGGAATTTCCAGTACATAAAATTGGTTGTTGTTGAAAACCGTTGCCGCCGCGGGGAACAATCGTTTGGTGTTTTCCAAGTTGCCCTTATCCGTCCATATATAACGCACTGAAAAATCGTTGGCAACTTTTTGCACGGCGGCATCATCCAACCCCCGTGCTTGGATGTATGATAGTTTATCCCAGTATACGGTTTCGATGCCGCCATCCAATGAGTTGGCATATCCCATCACCACCCCCGCCGGCAGTTGACGCATCTGTTTGGCAACCGACAGCATCTCCGCATACTGGTTTTTGTAGCCTTCATCGTGTTCATAATATCGGGTGGAGGCGTTGGCGAAACTGAATGCGTTCCAGACCAATACCCCCATCAATAGCCCCACACCAATCAGCCTGAAGTTTTTGCGGCGATATAAATCCACGAAGCCGAAGGCGGCGAGGATATATGCCGTTGGAAGCAGGGGAACGATGAATCGGGATTTGAAGGTTGCCCACAACATGATCACCAGCGCGAAGAAAAATGTGGGCAGATAAATCGCCAATGCGTCGCGCCGTTTGGCTTTGAGCGTGCTGATAATGCCGAGGGCGGACAGAATGGTGACAAACGGACCCAACTCTTTAAGGTAAAAATCAAAGAGTTTCACGGTTGCGCCCTGCAACAGCGACAGGTAATTTTTCAGCACCGCCACACTCAAAGAGCCTGTGATGCGAGTCGTGACGATATCGTTGTAAATTCCCGTTCGGGCGAGGTTGAGTTTTCTGAGCAGATAAAAAGTGGAATAGGAATAAAGGGGTCTTCCAAAATGAATGAGATTCCAAATGATCCACGGCGAAATCGTCAGGGCAAAAGCAAGACAAAATCCCAGCGGATTTTTCAGCGTTTCCGCGTAATGCCCTCTATTTTTCCAGAGCCAGAAAATTAGAAACACGGGAATTAGCGCGACCATCGCGCTGTGGGTTAAAAATCCAAGCCCGACGATGACTCCACCCAGAACATACCCCAAAAGCTGATTTTTTGGGAATGCGCGTAACAATCCGATGGTTGCGGCGATTAATACGGCTAAAAAAATGTACGGGCTTCCATTTGCCGAAAAGTCAATCAGCATTGGTGAACCGGCAATGAAAATAAGTGTGACCGCGGTTTCTAACGGACGTTTTTGTTGTTTGTCGAAAAAAAGAGGGCTGAATAAAAGCAGCAGTCCGGCGGCGGAGCTGAGGAATTTCAAAATGAGGAAGGTGTTTTGAGTGTTCAGTATTTTTCCGATGAGACCCGCTGAAAAGACCCACAGCGGCGGATGCTGGCTGGCGGGGGAACTCAAAGTCAAGTAGGTGACGTAATCGCTGTATTCATATTTCATCGGGTAAGACAAGCGTCCCGTGTTGACCATCTCACGCGCGGTCAGGGCGAATAAATTGACATCCCCCTGAAGGCGGGTATTCCAAAAAACCGCCCCGAATCTGACCCCGATGCCAATCGTCAGCGTGAGCATCAAAAGGATGAGCAAAGGTTTGGGCAGCGTTTTGAGTGAGGTCAACGAGTTACGTGTGGGAGTGGCGTTTTTTTGCATTGTGTCTCAAGCAATCCTTTTAAAAGGTTGGTTCACCCCCGCCGAAAAAATGGGTACATGCATCATCCCTTCGCGGCGGAGGGGGTATCGTTGCCATAAAGATACCGCCAATATCCGTATGTGTCCAAAATACTGTCGGAGCGATAGTCCCCTCGGAAGAAATTATGCCCCACCGTGCGATACGCCGGTTCCCAAACAGAGCGACGGGTGTCCAATTTAAATAGCCATCGATTTGGAACAATCAACGAGAAGAGGTTAAAAACGTGGATACGCGGTTAAAGAGGGCGTCAACTTTTTGGATGGTTATGGAACGGTTTAATGTTTCGTTGAATTCAAATGCAGAGTATCGAAATTAAACGGCAAATGCAGAGTACTCAATTAAATCCCGAAACGCTGAAATTTGTTGCCTATGCTCATCCAAAACCGATAACAACATAATGTCATGGGTGAGTGGAAATTCGCGGTCAAGTCCGGCGATCCATGCTTTTAGACATTTTTCAATCGCTTGTTGTGCATGAAACCCAAAAATTTCAGTATTCAGCATGCCGTGTAATGCTTGTATATCTTTTTTTGCCATCGTCAATAGCGTATCAGCGTAATCACGTTCGCTCATAAACCACTTTTCCTTCCCGCAACGCACGGGCGATGATATGGTTTTTGCTATGCTGCCATTGGTCAATTTCAGCGGAAGTATAAATGAGAAAATCTTTGGAGACTTTTATACCGGAGAGCGCCTGCCATAATTTTGCCATTGTGCGATAGCGCGCTTCAGGGAGGATGCTATCGCTGACCACGATGAAATCATAATCTGACTCGGGGGATGCTGAGCCTTTGGCTTGTGAGCCAAACAGAATGATGCGCCGGGGGTGAACCGTTTCCACAATAATTTTTGCCATTTCCGCAACGAGCCGGTCGTTTATTTGCGCCTCCTGTTTGAAATTATATCGCATTCGCCGATGAGGGTCAATCGGACTGAAAAACGGTTGCGCGCCGCAACCCCTGCCAATCAAGCAGATAAACGCCGATGAGCGCGGTGGGGAGCAGTCCGTGCATGAACACCGCCTCGAAATTGCTGCCGCGCGTGGTGTCGATGGTGGTCAGAAAAATCACCCACAGCGCGACGGTCAAGCCCCATTGCGCGGCGAGCGTCCAAACCATGCCCCGGTTCAGCGCGGATAATCGCTTGAACAAAAACATCAACGGCAGGTAGAGCATCACATGGTTGGCGGTGGCGGAACGGAAGGCAATCAGATTGCCGATGAGCAGCGTCCAGACCAGCGCCCACCAGAATTCATCGCGGTGACGGGTGAGCGTGCGCCACCACAGCCACCCCATCAGCGCCGAAAGCGCCACGGTGATGGCGGGATTGAGCAGGTTGTCGAAGCCGGGGGCGAAGCGGGCGGTCATATTTTCCAGCGGCGAGCCGAAGCCGACGTAACCGGAATAGGCGCGGATATTTTCCACAAAGCGGAAAATCCAGTCGGGGACCCAGAGCAGACTGCCAGCCAGCAGGGCAGTCATACTGATGGCGAATCCGCCGATGAAACGCCACCGTTTTTGCCGCCACGCCCACAACAGCAGAAAGGGGATGACCAGAAAAACCATCTGCGGTTTGATGGTTGCCAGTGCCAGCACCCCCCCGCCGAGCCATTCGCGGCGAGCGGTTAGCCCCCACACGGCGAGCATCACCGCCAGCGTCACCAGAATGGAAAACTGCCCCAGCATGATGGCGCGCGCGCCGGGGTAGAAAAAAATGCCCCACAGCACCGTTGCCGCCAGCATCGGCGGCGAAAGTTTCCAGCGTGCCAGCCGCAGCGTCAGCAGGGTCAGCGCGATGAGCGCGAATTGCAGCAGGGTCATCCACACGGCTTGCGCCCACGGGTACGGCACAAACGCCAGCGGGTAAAAGAGATAGACGGTGTACAGCGGATAGGCGAAGTTCACCTGGTCTTCATCGGGGCGGGTGTACCGCCCGAACATCGCCATTTGCGCTTCGAGGTCAATCTCGCGGTCGTATGGGTTGCGTCCGTGCAGCACCAGTTCTTTCCCGCCGTACCACCGCGCGAAAAAATCCGCCGTGCCGGGTGCAACCAGCGCGTAACGGTGCAGGGCGACGGCTTCCCCCGCCATCACCGCCAGCAGTAGGGTGATGACGATGAGCCATTGAATCAGGTTTCGGGTTTCAGGTTTCGGTTTCAAGGTTTCGAGGTTACCGGGTTGCAAAGTGAGAAAAACAGAATTATGAATATCACAAAGGCTCGAATGGCTCAAATAATCAATGAGAATTTGCGATATTCGTCAATTCGTTCCATTCGTGATTTGGGACACGTCACTATTTTCCGGATAGATTCTAAATGATAAATGACAAGTGACGGATTTACAGAGGTTCATCAAGTTGCAAATTGAAGACAATCCGTAAGGCGTGGTCAATTTTCGCCATTGCCGCATCGGACAGTGTACCGCGCACGCGCACCAGCCGCCGGCGGTGGTCAATCGGGCGGGTTTGCAGGCAATCCACCACCGATTTTTTGGTTAGACCGTTTTCGGCAGTGGGAGAAAGAGATATGTTGGTGATGATACGGCTTTTCTTTTCGCTCCATTCGGTGATGGGCGAGACTTGAATCACCGGCACACGCGCGTTGTACAC
>CAZMXX010000213.1:0-6921 GCA_964570315.1 uncultured Anaerolineaceae bacterium
CGGCGGCACAGCGCGCCGAACTGCCCCAGCGACAGTTTTCCCGCTAAAATGTCGGCGGAGGCGTTCATCTGCGCGGTGATTTGCGCACACAACGGCACATCTGCCGCCGTGCCACTGAAAACCACCCGCCACCCCGCCGCCGAAAGACGGTCTGCCAACGCGGCGAATCGGTGCGGCAGCCAGCGTTTATCCGGCATACGCATACCGGGATTCACCCCGCCCGCCGGATGCAGAATCACAAAGGGGGGCGCGGGCAATTCGGGCAACGCCTCATCTTCAGGGGGATAAAATTCCGTCCAAAAGTCAGTCTCGGTGGCTGTCCCGGCGAGCGCGACATCCAAATATAATTGCGCTTCATGGCGCGGCGTCGCGGGCACGGGCACGCGCACCGTATGGGCGAAACCCCGCCCCGCGCTGTCCATGCCCACGCGGTGCGGAATGCCCGCCAACCACGGAACCAGCCCCACCAGCGGCGAGCGGTCGAGCGTGACGGCGACATCATAGCTTTGGCGGCGCAGCGTTTTCGCCAGCGCGCGCACATCGCCCCAGCCGTATGCCCCCTGTCCCACCCGTCCGCAGTCAATCAGCGTCCGCACGCGGGGATTGTTCGCCAGCACCGCCCGGCTCCAACTGCCCACCGCCACATCAATGGCGGCATCCGGGAAACGGTGCGCCAGCGCCGCCAGCGCGGGCGTCGCCAGCACCACATCCCCCAGACAGCACGGCTTCAGCACCACCACCGATTTCGGGTGGCGGGGCATCAGCTTTTGTGGGAACATCGGACGGAGCGCCGTCCCCATTGCGGTGATGAGCCATTGCTTCAGCATAATTTCTCCGGTGCGGAAAAGGTCGTCCTCAAAATTGTAGCGTAGCGGGCGGGTACAGGCAAGTTATGCGCCTGAGTGCGCTTTCATATTTTACGGATGAAAAATCGCCAGAATCGAAAGTTGCGTGTAAAATAGAAATGATAGCTTAGATTGATAAACTAAGGTGAATTATGGAACTAAAACCCGCATATATCACAATTGTCGAAGGTCCTCCCCCCGATTTTGAAGAAACAACCCATCGCTGGGCAAACGGCGTGCTGGAAGGCGCCTCGTTGAGCCAAACCGCGCTGGTGCAAATGCGCACCTTCGACGGGGAAAAGCTGGTGCAACGTTGCCAAAATGCATGGCGCGAAGGCAGACCCGCCCGCCTGAATTTCCCGGTGGGCGACGGCACGCGCGGCGAGCTGGACATCGTCGCCACCCGTTGGGAAAAGGTGGATGAAGGCGACAAAATCTACCTGTGGGTTCGCATTGACGCACAATTTGACATTGAAGAAATTGACGGGAATGACTGGCTTAACTTGACGTAAATGCACCACACATCGCAACCGCCAAAAAAGCTGTGGGCATTTTTCGCCCCGGCTTTTTTATTGCCCGATGCAACATCGAGAATAAAATTTACTTGTAGCCCCGTTTGGAGTATGGTATAATCTCTGCACCGAGCCGGACATATGGTAAGGAGGTCACTTCATGATAGAAGTATCAATTGACAGTATTCGCGTCAGTTTAATGTCCCAACACCGGGTTGTGGTGCTAAAAGAAGACGACGCGCAGCGATATTTGGCAATTTGGATTGGTCCCGACACCGCCGAAGCCATTCACATGCACTTGCAAAAAGTAGCCGTTGCCCGCCCGATGACGCACGATTTGCTGAAAAACGTCATCAGCGCGATGAATGCCACGGTGTCGCACATTATCATCAACGATTTGAGCAACGATGTATTTTACGCCCGCATCGTGTTGGATGTGGACGGCAAAAGCATCGAGGTTGATTCACGCCCCAGTGACGCGCTGGCGCTTGCCGTGCGCTGTGGCGCAAAAATATTCGTGGATGATGACGTGATGCGCGAAGCGGGTATCGTGCCGGAAGCGGGCATCGACGTGGAAGAATTTCTGCGCGGCTCAAATGATACCCCTGAAGCCGACATCGACGAAGAAAGCGACTTGGACATCTTCCGTGATTTTGTCGATTCGCTGGATTTGGACGATTTGGGGTAATCCCGCCACATCACCTTCGATTTAAACGCACCGCTTGATAATGAACGTCACGCGCAGCATTTCGGTAATGGCAATAAAATAATGCTTGACCCGATTGTCTGCGCGTGCTATAGTTAATAACAGAATATATGTTCTGTTTTTCAGGGATAAAACCGCATGGCAGGCAACAACAATTCCATACCCAAACCAACCAAAATCCATCCCCATAATATTGAAGCGGAAGAAGCCGTATTGGGGTCGCTCCTCATTGACCCGGACGCAATTTTGCGCGTCTCAACCTTTTTGGAGCCGGATGACTTCTATTTGCAGCGCAACAAATGGATTTACGAAGCCATCCGCACCCTGCATGAACGCCGAGATCCCGCCGATTTGGTCACCCTGACGGACGAGCTTGACCGCCAGGGACGGCTGGCGGACATCGGCGGTCCGGCATACCTCACCGATTTGATTGCCGCCACCCCCACCTCCATCCACGTGGAATATTACGGCAGAATCATCGAGCGCACCGCCGTGCTGCGCCGCCTGATTGACGGCGCGGGGAAAATCGCGCAGTTGGCGTATGAAGACGTGGAAAGCGTGGAAGAAATCATCGACCGCGCCGAAGCCATCGTCTTCGGCGTTTCCGAACAGCGCGCCAGCAAAGATCTCAAACCCATCCGCCAAGCTATTGACACTTATTATGACCGCATCGAATATCTGAGCCAGCATCAGGGCGAAATCGTCGGCATTCCCACCACGCTGAAAGATTTGGACAAACTACTGGGCGGTATGCAACGCTCCGACCTGCTGATTCTGGCGGGTCGTCCCGGGATGGGGAAAACATCGCTGGCGTTGAGCATCGCCCTGCAAGCCGCCCGCCGTTGGGACAAACGAGTCGCCGTCTTCAGCTTGGAAATGAGCGACGAGCAGTTGGTGCAGCGTCTCCTCTCCGCCGAAACCGGCATCGACAGTCAACGCCTGCGGCTGGGACACATCCGCGAAAATGAGTGGCCCACCCTCATCCAAGCCACCGAACTGCTCGCCAACACCTCTTTTTTCATTGATGATACCCCCGCCATCAGCGTGATGGAACTGCGCACCAAAGCCCGCCGCCTCGAAGCGGAATTCGGGTTGGATTTGATTATTGTTGACTACCTGCAACTTATGCGCGGCAACACCCGTTCCGAAAACCGCCAGCAGGAAATCAGCTTCATCTCCCGCTCGCTGAAAGAACTCGCCCGCGAATTGCGCGTCCCCGTGCTGGCGCTCAGCCAGCTCAGCCGCGCGGTGGAAAGCCGCCACGACAAACGCCCCATGCTCAGCGACCTGCGCGAATCCGGTTCCATCGAGCAGGATGCCGACGTGGTGATGTTTGTGTACCGCGACGAAGTCTACAATCAGGACACCGAATTCCCGGGCATCGCCGAAATCATCGTCGCCAAACACCGCTCCGGTCCCACCGGGCAATTCCAGGTCTATTTCAGAAAAGAGCTGACCCAATTTGTTGATTTGGAGACGCGCACCCAGCCGATGGAGTATTAATTGATGGACGCCTTCGCCGGTTTTCCGGGCGGGGATTTAAAATTCACCGCCGTGCCGAATATGTTTTTCACCAAATTGTTGCCGCAAATTGACAACTTGGCGGAGTTGAAAGTGACCCTCCATTTTTTGTGGCTGCGTCAATATGAAAAGAAAAACGCCATCAGCCGCGAAGAACTGCTGACCCATGAACCGCTCATCCACGGTTTAGCCGCCATCGCCGCCGACCCCTTCGAGGCGCTGACCGAAGGATTGCAGCGCGCCGTCGCCCGCAAAACCCTGCTGATGGCGCACCAGCAAGCCGGCAGCGATTTGCGCGAATGGTACTTTCTGAACAGCGAAGGCGGGCGCATCACGCTGGAAAAGATGAAGGCGGGGGAACTCGGCGTGGTGGAAATCACCGGCGCGGACATCGTTTCGCCGGAATACGCCCAGCGGTCAAATATTTTTGAATTATACGAAGCAAATATCGGTTTGCTGTCGCCCATTTTGGCGGATGAATTGAAAGACGCGGAGATGACTTATCCCGCCGAATGGATTGAAGAGGCATTCAAAATTGCCGTTGAAAACAACGTCCGCAAATGGCGCTACATTCGCGCAGTTTTAGAACGCATGGCAACCGAAGGAAAAGACAATGGACAATTTAACCGCACGTCTGAACAAGATTCGTCAAAACGTTGGTTCACAGATGAAGAACGAGAACTCTTCTTCCGTTGACCCCCTTCCGCAACCCCAAACAACCTGCGCCATCTGCGGCGGCACCGGCTTTTTACGGCGCGATGTCCCCGTCGGACACCCGGATTTCGGCAAAATTATACCCTGTGAATGCCGCGTGGAGACCATCAAAGAGAAAAATCTGGCGCACCTGCGGCACATCAGCAATATCGAAGCGATGACCCATTACACTTTCGACACCTTCAAACCCGAAGGCTTCGCACTGGACACAAAGAAGAGCAAAAATCTCGCCAGCGCGTATACTATCGCGCGCCAATTCGCCGAAAACCCGACCGGCTGGCTCACCTTTTTTGGCGGGTACGGCTGCGGCAAAACCCACCTCGCGGTTGCCATCGCCAATTATCGCATCAGTTTGGGCAAACCGGCATTGTTCGTGGTCGTCCCCGATTTGCTCGACCATCTGCGCGGGGCGTACAGCCCGCACAGCACCGTCACCTATGATGAACGCTTCGAGCAAATCCGCAATGCCCCCCTGCTCATTTTGGACGACCTCGGCACGCAATCAAGCACCGATTGGGCGAAAGAAAAACTCTTCCAGCTTTTCAATCACCGCTATAACGCCCGGCTGGCGACGGTCATCACCACCAACCACAAGCTGGAAGAAATCGACCCGCGCATCCGCTCGCGGCTGGTTGACCCCGATTTGTCGGAAGTGGTCAACATCCTTGCCCACGATTTTCGCGGCGGCGGCATGGAATATATGTCGGAACTTTCCACCCTTTCCCAGCACGGCGACAAAACCTTCCAAACCTTCGATTTGCGGACGCATGAACTGCCGCGCGAAAAAGCGGAGAATCTGCGGCAAGCCTTCAACATGGCGCGCAGTTATGCCGCCCGCCCCGAAGATTGGATTTTGTTCACCGGCACATACGGCTGCGGCAAAACCCATCTGGCGGCGGCAATCGCCAACGAATTCGCTGAGCAGAGCAAAAACGCGCTCTTCGTGGTCGTCCCCGATTTGCTCGACCACCTGCGTGCCGCCTTCGGTCCGCAATCCACCACCCCCTACGATAAACGGTTCGAGGAAGTGCGCAGCGCGCCCCTGCTCGTTTTGGATGACTTGGGAACGCAAAGCGCCACCCCCTGGGCGGAGGAAAAACTCTACCAGTTGCTCAATCACCGCTACAACGGACGGCTGCCCACCGTCATCACCATGGCAAATACCACCCGCCTCGACGACCGGCTCAAGTCGCGGTTGCTGGATGTGGGGCGCTGCACCGCCATCGAAATTACCGCCCCCAGCTATCGGGGCGCACCATCGTTGAAGATGAAAAAACCGTACAAAAAACGGATGTCACGCAAGTAATATCAGGATTGAAACCGCCATATGAACACTCACTGGGACGCTTCCACCAAACGGATTGTCGCCGTTGCGCTGGGAATTTTGTTCATCTACATCCTTTATCTGAGCCGGTCAGTGTTGCCGTTTTTAATCATCGCCGCGCTGATTGCCTTTTTGCTCGCCCCTATGGTCAATTTCATGAACCGGCGGCTCTACATCCCCAAAGTGTTCGCCGTCATGCTCGCCTATCTGATATTGGCACTGTTTTTGACGCTATTCCCGCTGATATTAATCCCCGCGCTGCTCAACGCCTTTGGAGATATTAATGTCGATTGGCTCGCCGTGGTGCAGCAATTTTTAACATGGCTGCACACCACCCTTGAAGGCTGGCGGTACATCCAACTCTTCGGCATTTCATACGACCTTTCCGCCTCCATTGACCCCGCTATTGATGCCCTGAACAACATTTCGCCCACCCAATTCATCCCCTCGCTGGAAACCATCATCGCTTCCATCCCCACCACCCTGCAAGTCACCCTCGGCGTCGCCTCAAATGTGGTTGGCACTATCATCTCGTCCGTGCTGGCAATTATGCTCACCTTTGTTTTTTCGATATACCTCACCCTTGACGGCGGGAAATTCGTGCAAATCTTCATCGACCTCGCGCCGCCCGCCTATCACGCCGAAATAAAAGAACTGCACCGGCGCATCAAAGCCGTGTGGAGCGCGTATTTTCGGGGGCAATTCATCCTCGCAGTCATCATCGGGGTACTCACGTGGATTGTCGGCACCATCATCGGTTTGCCGGGCGCGCTGGCGCTGGCGGTCATCGCCGGCACAATGGAGATTCTGCCGAATTTGGGACCCATCTTGGCGGCAGTGCCCGCGCTGTTGGTGGCGTTGGTGCAAGGCTCGCTCACTTTGTCCACCGGAAACCTCACCTTTATGCTGATTGTCTTGGGCGCGTATTTTCTCATCCAGCAGGTGGAAAACAATCTGGTGGTGCCGAAAATTCTGGGGGACGCGGTGGAACTGCACCCCTTGTTCGTGATGACCGGCGTGGTTGTCGGCGCGACGGTGGCGGGCATTTTGGGCGCACTCATCGCCGCCCCCACCATCGCCTCCGCGCGGATGGTGGTCGCTTACGCTTATGCCAAAATTTTAGACACCGACCCCTTCCCCCCGCAACCGGAATCCCATACCCCGTCACCATCGTGGGCGGAGCGGTGGGAATCGGCGCAAAAATTCATCCGCGTTGCCCGCAATCGTCTTTTCAAAAAACTCTAAGAAAGTGTTTTAAAAATAGATTAAGGAGGAAATGCAACCTTTTTTGCCAATCGT
>CAZMXX010000214.1:0-6905 GCA_964570315.1 uncultured Anaerolineaceae bacterium
CACCCTCGTCAATTCTCTGACACACTCTCGATGTATTTATGCGCCTGTGTACTAGTAGAATATTTTCCGCAATTAGGTTGTCTGCATCAATGCCACCCCCCGAATCTACGCCGGGGGATTGTCTTTTGGGGCGGTTGCAGGGGGTGTTTTGCTGGAGAGGATTACATCGTCATTTACATCAACATTTTTTACATCGATGTTTCCTTCCGCATCGGCTAATAACCCGCCCCTTTTGGATTTTATGTCTTTCGCCTTAATAGCCGGAGGCGGCGGATTTTTGGAAGCATTTAGCTCTGCTTCCAGCCCAAACAAGCCCTTTATTCGTGCGCGGACATTTGATGAGAGCATCAATGCGGCAAAAACAATCAATGCCAAAACAATAATCACTGCGGCGGTATTGGTGTCCATTGTTCCCTCCTGCGGAGATTGGGTGGAGTTTTCTGTATTGTATCAAATCGCCGAGGAGATGGCAATGTTTTCGCGGTGCGTATTGCGGAATTGCGTCAATCACGCAGCACGCAATGCGCAGCACGCACCATTTTCGGATAATCTGTTTTCGGCAGGGGACGGGGTAGGGGAGTGGCGTGGCGATTGGTTGTCGGTGAATTGGTTATTCGCGATTGGTTTTTGGTTATTTGAGGTTAGTGCTTCGCAACGATGCCCGATGTTTGAGACGGGTTTTTAATCTCCAATTACTAATCTCCAATTACGGATAACCAAAAAATGCGGATACGGCGAAATTCGGTTATAATCCCAGTATTTTACAAAAGTGTCATTTTGTAAAATAATGAGGAGTCACGCCAATGAAGGTGGTTTCCACCGGCTCGCCCGCTTTCCTTTGCTCGCCATTGAAACACACTGCTGTTTGAGGATGCGGTTGGCGTACCCGCGCCCCACCCGCGCAGCGCCATCCGTTCGTTTAAAACAGGATTTACGCAATTGACCGTTTTTAGCCACGAATTTTCACGAATTATCATTTAAACTGCGTGTTCCGCAAAAATAAAAAGGACGGTCTGAAATAAGCTCAGACCATCCTTTCCCACCCTACTGTAAAAGAGCGGGGCGTTGATTCGCGCGATGTTATACGAAGTCGGGGGTGGTACTCCCCTCCCCCGCACGACCTTGTTCCGGAATCAATGCCCAATCTATGGCAGCGACTTTTAGCAGTTGGTAAACTTCTTCGTCCAGTGTTGTACTCGGGTCTGTGATGTCAAGTTCGGCGAAACGGTTCAGGTGGTCAATGATGCGCGCGCCCAGCGCCTCGGCGAAGGGCAACAACGCGCCGTGTGTGTCCGCTTCAATCAACCGCGCCAGATGGACGCCGGCGGCTGTGTCGCCGTTGCGCAGACAGGTCACCAATGCTGTTGCTTCTTCCGTTAAATTGATGGTGGTTTCGGGTTGTGTTGCCATTCGCGCACCTCTTACCATTTGCCGGTTTTCAAATATTCGTCGATTGCTTTGGCGGCGATTTTCGCCTGCCCCATCGCCAGAATGACCGTTGCGCCGCCCGTGGCAGCGTCGCCACCGGCGAACACGCCTTTCATGGTGGTTTTCATGGTGTCGTTGTCCACCACAAATGCGCCCCGTTTGCCTATTTCCAACTCCGGGGTTGTTTTGGGGATGAGGGGGCTGGGGCTTTGACCGACCGCCACAATCACAATGTCGGCGGGGACGTGGAAATTCGAGCCTTCGACGGGCACGGGGCGTCGCCGCCCGGAGGCGTCCGGTTCACCCAGTTCGTTGCGGAGGCATTCTACCGATTTCACTCGCCCGGTTTCGTCTCCGTGAAAGGCGACGGGCGTGACCAGATATTCAAATTGCACGCCTTCCGCTTCGGCGTGTTCCAATTCTTCGTGGCGGCAGGGCATTTCATCGCGCGTGCGGCGGTACAGCACCACCGATTCATCGGTGTGCAGGCGCAGGGATGTGCGCGCGGCGTCCATCGCCACATTGCCCCCGCCGATGATGATGGCGCGGCGTCCGGCGGCGATGGGCGTTTCAAAATCGGGGAAACGATAGGCTTTCATCAGATTCACGCGGGTCAGGTATTCGTTGGCGGAATAAACGCCGTTCAAATCCTCGCCGGGGATGTTCAGGAACCACGGCAATCCGGCGCCGGTTCCCAAAAATACCGCGTCGAATTCTTCCAGCAGTTGGTCAATGGTTTCCGATGAGCCGACGACGAAATCGGTGATGATTTCCACCCCCAGCCGTTTGATGTAATCCACTTCGCGGCGGACAATTTCTTTGGGCAGGCGGAATTCGGGGATGCCGTACACCAGCACCCCGCCCGGTTCGTGCAGGGCTTCAAAAATGGTGATTTTGTGTCCGAGTTGCGCCAAGTCCGCCGCCGCGGTGAGTCCGGCGGGACCTGCGCCGACAATCGCCACCGATTTGCCGGTTGCCGGGGGGAGTTCCGGCACGGGGAGCGGACCTTGCGCCGCTTCCCAATCCGCCACAAAGCGTTCCAGCCGCCCGATGCTGACCGACTCGAATTTGTTTGCCAGGATGCAGACCCCTTCGCACTGGTCTTCCTGCGGGCAGACGCGCCCGGTGATGGCGGGCAAAGCGTTGGTCTCTTTGATTTTGTCAATCGCGCCCTGAAAATCACCTTCGGCAATCAGGGCGATGAACCCGCGCACATCAATGCCGACGGGGCAACCGTGGCTACAGGTGGGTTTGGGGCACTGCAAACAGCGTTGGGCTTCTTTGATGGCGTCTTCTTCCGTGTACCCGTAGGGGACTTCGTCGAAATTCTGGATCCGAATTTCCGGCGGTTGTTCCGGCATCGGGGTTTTGGTCGGGACGAGTTTACGTTTTTTGTGTTTGGGTTTTTTTGTTACGGATTGTTTTTTTACGGTATCCATTTTAGACCACCATTTTTTCCGCTTGCTGTGCGTTTTTTTCTGCCAGCCGCTGAAGATGTCGTTTCAGGGCTTCCTGTTCCTGCTGTTTGTAGAACTGCATTCGCGCCATTACGCCGTCCCAATCAACAATGTGCCCGTCGAATTCCGGTCCGTCGATGCAGGCGAATTCGGCTTTGTGTTCGCCCTTCATCGCCACCCGACAGCCGCCGCACATACCGGTTCCGTCCACCATGATGGTGTTCAGGCTGACGATGGTCGGTACTTTGAAGGGTTCGGTGGTGAGGGAGACGAATTTCATCATGATGGTGGGTCCGATTGCCCAGATTTTGGCGATTGTTTCGTCCCCCGCTTCTAAAATCTCTTTCAACGGCTCGGTGACCAGCGCCTTCCGCCCGTATGAGCCGTCATCGGTGCAGACAGTCAGCTCATCGGAATATTGCTGCATGCGGTCTTCCCAAAAAATAAGGTCGCGATTGCGCGCCCCGATGATGGTGATGATGCGGTTGCCGGCTTCTTTCAGCGCGCGGGTGATGGGGAACATCGGCGCGACGCCCACGCCACCGGCGACGCAGATGACGGTTCCGTAATTTGCAATTTCGGTGGGATGACCGAGCGGTCCCATCACCGTGGGCAGGGTGTCACCCACTTCCTTCTCGCCCAACTCCATGGTGGACGCACCCACTTCCTGAAAAATGATGGTGGCAGTGCCCGCTTCGCGGTCAAAATCGGCAATGGTCAATGGCACGCGCTCACCATTTTCGTTGACCCGAATGATGAGAAATTGTCCCGGCTTGGCATTTCGCACCACGTGCGGGGCTTTTACTTCCATCAACTTCACTTTATCGCTCAGAATTTCTTTTTTTACAATTGGATATTGCATTGCACTGGCTCCTGCGCCTGCTTTCATATAGATTTACAATTCCATGTTGTGGCAACGGTAAACTACCCCGCAAGGGGATGGTCTTCGTCGCCATTGACGGTGTGAGTTGGGGGACTCACTGCGGGTTGTAGCTATAAAGATTATAAAGGATGGGGATGGCGAACTGAAGTGATGAATGTCATCACTTTATATGACAAACATCATTAAAATTCAAAAGGTTTTGAATGACAACCATAGGAAATTACAATGGCAAAACAATATCGGGCGACCAACTGCGACATTATGCCGATTGCAAACCTGCCAGCCGAATGCTGTTGCGCAACGCGCGAATATTCTCGGCGATGGCGGCGCGACTGTTGAATACCGCCGACCCCGCCACCACAGCCGATGCCCCCGCTTCGACGGCGAGGCGCACCGTTTGCGCATTGATGCCGCCATCCACCGAAATGTCGGCGGCGGAGCCGATGCGGGTGAAATGTTGCCGCAACTGCGCGATTTTCCGCGCGCTGCCGGGGATGAACGTCTGCCCGCCAAACCCCGGATTCACCGACATCACCAGCACCTGATCCACGTCCGGCAGAATCTCTTCCAACGCCGAAACGGGGGTCGCCGGATTCAGCGTCACGCCCGCTTTCACCCCCAACCCCTTGATTTGCTGAATGGTGCGGTGCAGATGCGGGCACGTCTCCACGTGGACGATGATGTGGTCGGCACCGGCATCCGCAAAGGCGGGGATGTACCGTTCGGGCTGCTCAATCATCAGATGGACATCCAGCGGCAGGGTGGTCAGCGGGCGGATGGCGCGCACAATCAGCGGTCCGATGGTGATGTTCGGCACAAAATGTCCGTCCATCACGTCCACGTGGATCCAGTCCGCACCGGCGGCTTCCGCCGCGTGAATTTGCTCGCCCAGCCGGGCAAAATCCGCAGATAAAATTGAAGGGGCTAGTTTTACCGGCATCATATTTTCCTCCTGCAAGAGTATATTCACCCCCATTATTGTAGCCGCGAACCCCCCGTTTGAAAAACTGCCGACCGGCAATCTGGAAAAAAACGCCACCCCGTGTATAATAAACCGGAATTGTGATATTTTTAAAAGAATTGGAGCCTATGAATACATTAGCCCTACCCTCGCTTTCCCCCGTACCCGACGACATCACCGACCATCTTCAGCGTTTTTTGCAAACGCCCGCCCATCCTGCGTTGGAAGACTGGCTGACCGAACTGCTGCGGGAGAGCAACCACATCGCCACTACCGACGTTCTGCGCTGGCGGGTGCTGGTGATGGTCTGGCTGGCGTCGGAATTCGGCGTCGAAACCTCGTGGCAATATTTGATGTGGTTCAATATGAACCAACCGACCATTTCCGACCAAGTGGCGGAATTGCTCACCGAAGCGGTGGACGAATTCGGCTGCCATCTGCAACTGGCGCACTGGATTGCCAACGCCCGCGACGAACGGTTGCAAACCTTCTTCAGCGGCTACAAAAATATTCCGGCGGTGCGACAATTGCCGCCGTTGATGGATTGGCTCTTCGCCCACCCGTACGATGACCGCACCGGCACGTTTCTGACCGGCTTCTGCCGCGATACCACCGACCATCCCTCCCCTGCCCTGCGCGGCTGGCGGGTGCTGGCGGCAATCTGGGTTGCCGCCAATTTCAACCATGCCGATGGTCTGACCTTCCTGCGCGCGTTTTTGGGGGATGACGGCGCGCTATCCGCAGAAGATGCCGAGGCATTGAAAGCAATATTACGCGAAGACCATCGCTTCGACACCGTGCGCCAGTGGGCGGCGGAATGCCCCGATGCGGCGGCTCGGCAGGCGTTGCGGCTCATCCTGCGCCCCGATATTCCCGCACAGCTGGCGGAAAATCTCGCCGCCCCCGCCGATTTCCCCGCATTGGGCGAATCGCCGGCGCGGGCAACCGCCGACGCTGCCGCGCACCGCACTCTGCTGGCGTTGCTGGCACAGGCGGGCGTCGAACTCGACCGGGCGCACCTGCTTGACATCGGCGGCGGCTGGCTTTCCCCGCACGCCGCGCTCCTCGGCGGGCAGAATGTTCGCGTCACCGTCGTGAGCGCCGACCTGCCGCCCGCATTTTTGCCGGTGGCGGGGGTCAAACAAAAATTCCGGCGTGCGCAACTCAAAGGGGCGTGGAAAGCTGCCGCGGCGGGCTATTACCATACGCTGGCGGGGCAGAGCGGCATCAAACCGAAATGGAAAACCGTCACCGGCATCCCTGCCGACCCCGCCGACATCCCCCTGTCCGACAGCGCAGTGGATGCCGCCATTTGTTGTGATTTCCTCCCTCACTGCCCCGATGTCTCCGGCGTGCTGGCGGAAATTGCGCGGACGCTCGTCCCCGACGGGGTCTTCATCGCCGAAATTGTCCCGTTCACCGCGCTGAACGGCACATACGCCGCCGATGTCGCTGCCGCGCCGTGGGCGCATCTACGGGATGACCGCGCGGGCAACATCACCGACGATGGGCGCTGGTTGAATCGCTGGCGGCTGTCGCAGTATCAGGCGGCACTGGTGGAAAACTTCGAGATTGTCCACTGGCAAATTGAAAAGGACGAGCGGGCGGCGCGTTTGCTCTCCCCGAAGCTGGCGGATTTACTGGAAAACTATGCCCCGGAAGAACTCTCCGCGGCGCGAGTGTGGGTCATCGCCCGCAAAAAATAATCGCATGAAAGAATGGATGTATCCGACACTGGCAACATTTTTCTTTTGGGGATTGTGGGGGTTCACCTCAAAACTGACCACCGACTACATCAATCCGCGCAGCGCGATTCTGTTTGAGGCGCTGGGCGGGGTGATTGTGGGGATTGTGGTGCTGTTGGTTTTCGATATTCGGCTGGAAGCGAATGCCCCCGGCATCGGGTTGGCGGTGCTGACGGGGGCATTCGTATTTTTGGGGTCGCTTTTCTTTTTGTTCGCCCTGACGCGGGGCAAAGTTTCCATCGTCATCGCGCTGACGGCGCTCTATCCCCTGCTGACCATCGCCCTGGCGATGATTTTTCTGGGCGAGACCTTGACCCTGCGGCAGGGCATCGGCGTGCTGCTGGCGGTCGCGGCGGTGATTCTTATTTCGCTGTGATTTGGTGGTGGTTCAAATTGACTGCCGGAAATCATTCGCCGGTAGGGACAGAGCA
>CAZMXX010000215.1:0-6898 GCA_964570315.1 uncultured Anaerolineaceae bacterium
GCCCGACCCTGTCCGCGCCAATGCCCGTGGCTTGGCAAAACTTGCTTGCCGTAAAGGGTTTCTGGATGGATAATTCGATTTTCTTGCGCAGGAAATTCAATCCCGCTATTTTCCTGCGCAGGAAATTAAGGAGATTGTATGCCTCGCGGACGCCCGCCCGCTCCCGGGAAAGTCTACTATTTGGGTCGCTTACGCTTTCGACCCGGCATTGACCCGCCCAAATTGCGTGAATTGCTGGAAATGATTGCCACCGCTCCTCCCGACCGCCGCGCTGACCTCTTGCGAGCGGCGTTGCTCGAAGGCGCGCGCCACACGCCCAACCGGGCAGCATCTGCGGAAAGCTCCGAAGTGGAAAATATGCTCAGCGATTTGTTCGGCTCATTTTGACAAACAAAAATGGGGATGATTGCGCGCAACAATCATCCCCCACGCGGGCGATAGACATTCCCGCGTATCCACCCATTATACCGAAAGGATAGACAATGACGAAATTACCGGTTATCTTGAAACGCACCCCCTATTCCACCTTGTCCACCGTCACCGGTGCGGGGATCACACAATATTGCAACAACGTCATTCTATGGGCAAAAACCGATGACGAACTGAAAGGCATTGAGCTGCGCGCCGACCGCCGCGTCTTGTTGGAAATCTTGCGCCGGCTCATCGAACGGCTCGAAATTCCCGAACATCCCGACCCGGATGTTCCCCCGAAAAAAGCGAACCGGTTGTCATCCGCCGCGATGAGTGAGCTGGGCAATTGGGACTGGCTCACCCCGCAAATGGTGATTGATAAATTTGCCGCTTCGCCCAACCTGCGTCCCATGCTCGATGATGTCATCGCCGTACTCGGCAAATCTGCCGCGGAAGAAACTGCCACGCACGATGCCACACTGATAAAAACCCGGATTGACCCCACCGAATTGTTCGCGCCGGACGGGTCGCTCAAGCGAGGAGCGCAGTCGAAGATCGCCGCCGCGTTGGGTATCAAAAACGCCGGCGGGCATCGCCGCCGTATCTTCCGCGTGCTCAACGAACTGAAAGCAGCTTGATTCTACTTTTCTACCGGTAGAAAATGCGCCGCTTTCACGGATTTGCCGGGTTTTGACCGGTTGTTCGACGGTAGATTTGGTAGAATTCCGACCGGGGGCAATAACCGCAGTTCCTCCCATGCAAATTGGGAAAAATTTGCTATAATATCAGGGTAACAAAAATTATCCCGATAATTGCATTTCCGAGTCCAACAAGCAGAGAAAAAATGATTGATATTGAGAAACAAATTGCCTACTGGCGAGATAGCTCAAATGAAGATTGGGAAGTTGCCGGTGAATTGGTGAATCTCGGACGTACACGGCACGGACTTTTTTTCGCACACCTGTCCCTTGAAAAAATGCTCAAGGCACACGTTTGTCGGACAACCAATGATTTGGCGCCCAAACTTCATAGCTTGCCCCGTCTGGCAGAATTAAGCCAACTATCATTATCAACGGCACAACAATCTTTTTTGTTCGGCTTTGACCGGTATCAACTGGAAGGGCGTTACCCTGACCAAATGCCACATCCCCCTGAAATAAATCAAGCAAAACGATTGATTAAAGACGCAGAGGAGATATTACGATGGTTAATTCAGCAACTTTAAACCTTATCTATGATTATCTCCGTCACGTTATGGAAACCGGCATTCACGTAAAACAGGTGGTTTTATTTGGTTCGTGGGCAAGAGGGGAACAACGCGCAGACAGCGATATTGATTTGATAGTCATCGCTCCGGAATTTGATAAACCATATGGACAGGAACTCATTGACAGACTATGGAAAGCCAGAATTGCGGTTCCCAATGCATGGCGCATTGAACCTATTGCCTGCGGCGAACGCCAATGGATTGAAGATGACACCCGCGCAATCATCGAAATTGCCCGCCGCGAAGGGCAGGTCATTACTCTCAACCCACAGATAATATGAAGTAGTTCACCACCGAAAATGAATCTCATTTTCCGGGATTTCAGGCTCCGGTAAATTTTCCAACTCAATATTAAATAGCCATCATAACAAATGCACCCAAACTTGATTCACGGCATTGTAGAGTCGTTTGTCGGTCGTCCAAAATTAAGCGTTCAGTTCTTCAGCCAATGCCAAATAAACGCAAAATTTATCATACCAAAGCAACACGCGAGGCGAATACCTCACTCCAGTAGTTGCGGCATTATCCGCGGCAACTCCCGCCAACCGACCAGCGTCCCCCCCGGCATTTGCCAAACGCCGTCGCCCCCGTACACCACATACCCTGTATCACCGGTCAGTTTTTGCCAATATTTCAGATTGTCGAAATAGCGGGGTGTCATCGTTTGCCCGGCTTTTATCTCCACCGGCACCACCATTCCGCCCTGCTCCAGCAGACAATCTATCTCTTTGCCGGTCTTGTTGCGCCAAAAATAAGGATAGCGACGCTCGCCCGCATTGAAATATCCCTTGATAATTTCGTTGATGATGAGATTCTCAAACAACCCACCCCGCAAATAATGGGTTGCAACCTGTTCCGCACTACGAATGCCCAGCAGCGAACACGCCAAACCGGTATCGTAAAAATATAGTTTGGGCGATTTTATCAGCCGCTTGTTGAAGTTTTTGTGATACGGCTGCAGCCGGTAAACAATGTACGACGCTTCCAGTACCGACAACCACGCTTTGGCGGTGTTCGGACTGATGCCCGCATTGCTCGCCAAATCGGCATAGTTGAGCAGTTGTCCCGTGCGTCCGGCGCACAAGCGGGTAAATTGAATGAAGGCATTCAAGTCCGAAATATCCCTCAACAACCGCACGTCCCGTTCCACATACGTTTGAATGTACGCCGGGTAAAAATCTGTGGGTGGAATATCACGGTCGAACAGCGGTGGATACTGCCCCGTGAATATCGCCGCCTCCGGACGGTCGAAGGATTGCCCGCTTTCCGCCAGTTCCTGCATCGAAAAGGGTAGCAAATGCAATACCGCACTCCGCCCGGCAAGGCTTTGGCTGATTTTTTCCATCAGCAAAAAGTTTGATGAGCCGGACAGGATGAACCGCACGTCGCGCTCACGGTCAACGATGGTTTGCAGGTACGAAAAAAGTTCCGGCACACGCTGAACCTCATCCAACACTGCTCCACGGCTGAAATTGGATAGAAATCCGCGCGGGTCGTCGAGTGCCAGCAGGCGCACATCCGGGTCTTCCAGCGAAACATAGGGCAATGCGGGGAATACCGCCTTCACCAGTGTCGTTTTCCCCGACTGATGTGGTCCGGTGACCGTCACCACCGGGAATTTTTCACTCAGTGCCCTCAGCTTTTCACCCAATTGCCGCTTTATCATTGCCTCACCTCCTGCCGGTTTACGTTCAGCATAACAAAAACCCGGCGGATGTGCAACGGTATTGCATATCTGTCTGGTTTGTTTTGGGTTGAGACACTATTTTGATAAAGGGCAACAAACGAGGCAATGACAGATGCTTTATCATTGCTCTGTTACATACCTTCCAATCGGCTCTTCCTTCAGCTGCGCAGGATTTCGAGTCCAGCGCGGGTTGCAATGTCGTCGAGCATTTGGCGCGAACAGCAGTGAGACACTCAATGTTAAAGCCGCCGGGTAGCTCACTTTGCCACACTTGAAATGATCTTTACGTGTGCATCAGATTGGTTAGCAAAGAGTTGTTGTATCCTTTCTGCTTCTTTTCGAGAAACTCCTTTCTTCAGCACCATCGGGACTGTCCCTAATTTTTTACGTGCTTGCTCATATCCAATCCCAAGTACATCAGAAACCAATCGGATGGTATGCCCAGTGTATTTTCCGGGATATTCCAGAATTACATCATACTTCACCAAGTCAAATATATCGAATAATTCTTCAATTGAAATTTTCTCAATCACGGTTTTGCTTTGTTCGTCAATAACTTCATCAAACAACGCTTGTTTGCGTAAAAGAATTTCCCTGATTCTTTCTTCAACAGTATCTGCCACACAAAATGCTGTAACATAAACCGTTTTATCTTGCCCAATTCTGAATGCACGTCCGGTTGCCTGCATATTCACAGCCGGATTCCACCATTGGTCAAGAAAATACACGTGATTTGCACGGGTAAGGGTAATACCGACCCCACCGGCTTTCACAGACATAAGTAAAACGTTCGTTGAATTTGTTTCTTGAAATGTTCTTACCCGTTCATCTCGCGCTTTTTGAGATAGTGATCCATCAAACACATCAGGCTTAAATTGTTCCAATTTTAGCTTCAATGGCTGTAGCGATTTTTTAGGATACTGAGAAAATATCAATACCTTTTCATCATTATCTATGATGTCATATAATTTTTCAATCAGAAAATCCACTTTGCAACTTTCACCGGTTACCGGGTCAAAGTTACAAATTTGTTTGAGTTTGGACAGTCTGGCTAATACGTGCCCTCGTGTAGATATTTTTTGTTGCGCAGTTGGCTGACGTGTTCGATTCCATTCCTCAGCCAACGGACGCAATTCTTCCCGAACTGAGTTTAGCTCTTGTTCGTAACTTTTTCGTTGGTTCTCCGTTAATTCCAACCATACCATCTGTTCAATCTTGTCGCCTAAGTTGATTTCGCCCCGAACTTCTTTAATACGACGACGCAAGAAATAGGGAGCAATTTTCTGCTGAATACGGTATTGATTCTGCTTATCTATGCCATCTAATAATCCCGGCTTCAAAAATGAAAATATACTGATCAAATCTTCCAGTTTATTTTCCAATGGAGTTGCAGACAATCCCCACCGTTGACGGGTATTGAGTTTTTTTACTGTTTTGCTTCGCTTTGATGACGGATTCTTGATGTTTTGTATTTCATCCAGAATTACAACACTAAAATATTTTTGTGATACCACCTCCATATCTCGCACCAATGAATCATACCCAACGATGTAAACATAGGCGGGAACATTCCACAATGCTTGCCGATATGTAGCCCCGCCCGACACGGTGATGACACGCAATTCAGGCGCCCATTCACGCAATTTCATTTCCCAATCTTTTACCACAGATTTCGGCGAAACAATTATGACAGGGGTTGTCTTTTTCTGAGCCCGAATTAATAACCGCAAAGCAAAAATAGCCTGAATTGATTTCCCTAACCCCATTTCGTCGGCTAATAACGCTGATTTGTGTGTACCTAAAAATTTGATGCCTTCTTTTTGGTAATTGAATAATTTCTTCCCGGGTGGTAGGATTATGCGGTTTTCAAAATTACTATCTAACGGTGGATACAGAAACGGTAGCAGGAGGTCAAAAGGATCAATGACGGGAGGTTTTTTGCCTGCACTCCGGTAACGCCGGCGTTTGGATTTCCTGCTTTTTCTGCTTTGCCCGCCGGAAGATGACGGGACATCAAACGGCTCCTCTCGATTGGCACAGATGTCGCAATACGCTTTGTAAAGACCGTGGATACACTTTTCCATGTCTTCCGGTTTCGGTGGCATTTCAACCGGCTCCGGCTCTATTTGTGATGCCTTCTTCGAGTTGTCATAATCTTTTCCGGCAACCCACGCTTTCGTGAGCATTTTGAACATATTCAAAACGTCGGGTTTTTCACCAAGAAAGTTTTCAAAAAAATCAATGCTTTCAATTTCCGGTGCAAACAGCACAATGTTTTCTGTTTCCGGAAACGTTATTAAATCATCTTCGTATGCGTATTGTGCTTCACCGATGGATGCAGATTCAAACGCGATGAAAACTGTATCGGGCATTTGCACATTATCATTCGTGATAATGGCAATTTGTTCCGGAACAGAGATTGATCCTCCATGCCCTCGAAAGAGCAATTCAAGTGCATCTTCAACAACCGGGAGCGACCAATCACGCGCAAAAATCGGAGCTAAGTCTTTTTGATACGGAGCAACTAACGTTGATGTCGCATCTACTTTTGTCGGGTTTTTGAGAAAAATACTGGTCCCAAATTGATGTAATCCCGGTATATCCAGCAATAAACCGATGCCCATATTTTGCGTCTCACCGCCCCGCAAAACCAAATTCACTGTCGGCTCCACCTCAGGCGGGGACAATGTAGGCACACGCCCCCCTATGGGAGGTTCGAGATGCAAGGGCGGCATGCTTTCAATGGGTAGTACATCACAGCGCAGAGGGAATATTTGTTTTAACGTACTTCGAAACGTAATTTGTTTTGCCATTATTTCCCGGAAAACCGTGGGTCTTCTTTACCCAATACCTCAACAGCCAAATCAATCCGATTAAACGGCTCCAGTAAATCAAAACTGTTGGAAACTTTCTGCAAAAGTGGCGCAACTTGAGTGTAGTCTTCATCAAACCGGTATGCAGTAGCCACATGCAATTGCCCAAAAGCATGCTCATTGTCGGACGCACTCGAGACCTGTTCATCCTCCATCACAACAGAACCTGTCAATTCCGTACCATCATAAATGTACAGTACCGGCGCGGTGCTTTTTGAACGCAAATTCAGCATATAACGTGGTGAAACTAACACCACATCCAGATTATGGGTAATCTTGTCCAGCAGTTGCGTGCCGCATAATTCTGTGCCAATGTACGGGACCATTGCGTCCCCGTAAATTGCTTTTTGAATGGTTGTTGGCTTGACCGGCACCGTGACCCGAAATTCAACCGGCACACTGTATTCATCGGTTACCAATATAGCGCCCATATATACATCATCGGCAATCTCTATAATTTTTAAGAATCCAAGAAATTTGTCCTTCATTTTTACCTCCTAATATGTTAATTGAATTGATTACCTGAATACCTTTTTGATGTGTTGTATCCATCCGTAGAGACGCCCAAATTGGGCGTCCCTACCCTTTCACCGACTCCTCCACAATGGCGATTTCTTCATCCGTCAACCCGTACAGCCGATACACCGGCGCGTCGATTTC
>CAZMXX010000216.1:0-6897 GCA_964570315.1 uncultured Anaerolineaceae bacterium
TTACATCGCCGCAATTCTCGTCGGCGGCTATTATTTTGGCAGGGAAGCGCTGGAGACGTTGATTTTCGAGCGCAAAATCGGTATTGAATTGCTGATGGCAGTCGCCGCCGTCACTGCCACGGCGATGGGACAAGCCGTCGAAGGGGCAATGCTGGTTTTCCTCTATGCCATCAGCGAAGCCGCCGAGGGCTACACCGAAGAGAAAACCCGCTCTGCCGTGAAAGCGCTGATGGATTTAGCGCCCAAAGTGGCGTTGGTGCGGCGCAACGGCAGCGAAGTGGAAATCCCGGTGGAAGATGTCGCCGTGGGTGATGTCTTCATCGTCAAGCCGGGGCAATCCGTGCCCACCGACGGCGAGGTCATCGCGGGGACATCCGACGTCAACCAAGCGCCGGTCACGGGCGAAAGCGTGCCGGTCGAAAAGCAGCCGGGCGCAACCGTTTTCGCCGGCAGCATCAACGGCGAAGGGGCGCTGGAAGTGCGCGCCACCAAAGCTTTCGCCGACAACACCATCAGCCGCATCATCCAAATGGTGGAAGCGGCGCAAGAGCGCAAAGGGCGGAGCCAGCGTTTCATCGAACGTTTCGGGGCGCGCTACAGCCCGATGGTGCTGCTGGTTGGCATCCTCATCGCCATTGTGCCGCCCCTTTTCTTCGGTGCGGATTGGGTTACATGGGTGACGCGGGCAACCGTCTTCATCGTTGCCGCCGCCCCGTGTGCGCTGGTCATTTCCATTCCGATTACCCTGGTTGCCACCCTCGGCACCGGCGCGCGCCGGGGCGTGCTAATAAAAGGGGGCATTTATGTCGAAGCATTGGCAAAGGTCAAAGTGGTGGCGTTGGACAAAACCGGCACGCTCACCAAAGGCGAACCGGATGTGACCGATGTCATCCCCTTTGACGCTGAAACATTGTCCGGCACGCAATTGCTGGCATTCGCCGCCGGTATCGAGCAGCGCAGCCAGCATCCGCTGGCGCAGGCGATTGCCCGCCACGCCGAAGCGCAGGGTGTGACCCCGGTTGACGTGACGGACTTTCGCTCCCTGACCGGCGCGGGGGTGATGGCGAAACACAACGGACGAGCGGTGTATGTCGGCAGCCCGGAATTTTTCCGCTCGCAGTTGAACCAAACGCCGAACGCGCCCGCCGACACCCTTCAATCGTTGCAAGCGGCGGGAAAAACCGTGGTACTGGTCGGCGATGAAAGTTCCGCGTGGGGACTGGTCGCCATCCGGGACAATATTCGCCCCAATGCCCGCCGCGCCATTGACGCGCTGCACGCCGCCGGAGTGGAAAAAGTCGCCATGCTCACCGGCGACAACGCGCGCACCGCCCAAGCCATCGCCCGCGAGTTGGGGCTGGATGAAGTCTATGCCGACCTGAAACCGGCGGATAAAGTGAGCCGGGTGCGCGAGCTGGCGGCGCGTTACGGGCACGTGGCAATGGTCGGCGACGGGGTGAACGACGCCCCCGCGCTGGCAGAAGCGACGGTCGGCGTGGCGATGGGGGCTGCCGGCACCGATGTGGCGCTGGAAACCGCCGATGTCGCGCTGATGGCGGACGATTTGGAAAAACTGGCGTATGCGCTCCGGTTGGCAAAGCGGAACCAGTCGGTGGTCAACCAGAATTTGGCTTTGTCGGCAATCGTCATCAGCGCGCTGGTCATCGGCGCGATTGGCGGCTGGTTCACCCTGCCCGTCGCCGTACTGGGACACGAAATCAGCGAATTCGTGGTCATCGGCAGCGGGTTGCGCATGTTGCGCGGCTGAACGCCGCTCTGAAAACAGGACGTTTGTTATTGCCCTAACCCGATGAATGTCACTTACATTTTTCTGTGCATTTCGGTACAATGGGTATGATGCGATGAAGCGGAGTGAGTGAAATACAATGCGCAAGAGCGGATTTCAGACAAACGTAATTTTTATTGGGGTATTAATAACCGCCCTTTTGCTGGGAACTATGTGGCTGTTTTCAAATTCAGCCCGGGCGGAGAAACTGCCATACGTTGATTTGAGCCAGCGTGAACCGCTTTCCGCCGCCCCGGCAAAAGTTGTCCCCCTGCGATTAGCCGTTGCCGCCATTATCTCCCCGCAAAGTACCGCCGAAAGTTATGCCGAACTGGCAAATTACTTGAGCAAAAAACTGAACCGTCCCGTTGAACTGGTGCAGCGTCGAACCTATGCGGAAGTGAATGAGTTGATTGCCTCAAACGCCGTCGATTTGGCATTCGTTTGTACCAGCGCCTACATTCTGGGCACAGAAAGTTTCGGAATGCAATTGCTGGTTGCTCCGCAGGTTGACGGACAAACGGTGTACCAATCGGTGTTGATTGTGCCCGCCGATAGCGTCGCTGCGTCAATGGCAGACTTGGAAGGCGCCACCTTCGCCTTCACCGACCCCCTCAGCTTCAGCGGACGCACGTACCCCACCTATCTGTTGCAACAATCGGGAACCACCCCGGAAATATTTTTCAGCCGCACTTTTTTCACCTACAGCCACGACAAAGCCATCAATGCCGTGGCGAATCACCTTGCTGACGGTGCGGCGGTGGACAGCCTCGTTCTGCGGTATGCGCTCGAAAATGACTCGACGCTGGCAGATAAAATCAAAATCATCCACACCTCGCCCTCGTTTGGCATTCCGCCGGTCGTTGTATCCCCCAACCAATCGCCCTATCTCAAAGCCGTCCTGCGTGATACCCTGCTGGAGATGACTTCCAACGCAGAAGGGTTGCGGATTTTAGAAAAACTCGGTTTTGACCGCTTCACCCTGCTCGACGACAGCGCATACGATTCCGCCCGTGAAATTGTCATCCAAACCGGAGCGCAACTGCAATGAGTACACACCTTTTCCGTCTGCGTAAATTTCCACGCTGGACGGTCACGCCCGATAGGTGGTGGTCGTTGGTGGGCGGGGTCAGCATACGCACCAAAATTTTGGGGATTGTGCTGGCGCTCACGGTGATTTTGGGGCTGGGCATCACCTGGCAAGTCCGCATTGCGACTCGCAGCACGTTGATGGGAGAGCTGGAGAATCGCGGACTCAGCGTTGCCCGCGATTTGGCGACGCGCAGCATTGACCCCATCCTGCTGAATGACACCTTCGCCCTGCATGAATTACTGGTGGACACGCTGGATAATCACCCCGATGCCGTCTATGTGTTTGTGATTAATCCACAAGGGGAAATTTTGGCACACACCTTTGATGGTGGATTTCCCACCGCGCTCATCGCGTTGAATGCCCCCAACGATGACAATACCATCCATCAAAAAGTTTACCTCAGCAACGAAGGGCGCATTCATGATTTTGCCGCCCCCATCTTTGATGCCCGTGCCGGTGTGGTTCGGATTGGCATGAGTGAAACCCGCCTGCAAAACGTCGTCAATATGTTGACCAGCCAACTGCTGCTCACGACGTTTTTGGTGGCGGTTTTTGGGATTGTCGCCGCCAGTTTACTGACGTGGATCCTCAGCCGCCCTATTTTGGAATTGGTGGAAACCACACGCCGGGTTGGGCAAGGAGACCTTTCGGTACGTGCCTCCCACTGGGCAAACGATGAAATCGGCGCACTGGGGGACGCTTTCAACCAAATGGTCGCCGATTTGAAGACCAGCCGGGAAGCTGTGATTGAAAAAGAAACGGCGCGCACCCATCTGCTGGCAAAATTAATTGACGCTCAGGAAAATGAACGCCACGGGATTGCCCGTGAATTGCATGACGGCGTTGGACAGGCGCTCACCTCCATTATGGTGGGTTTGAAAATACTGAATCAGTTGGACAGTGATGCGGCGAAAACCGCTAAACAAGCTGAACTGCGCCAAATTGCCAGCGAAACACTGAAACACGTCCGGTTGTTGAGCCGCCAATTGCGCCCCAGCGTGCTGGACGATTTGGGGCTTTCGGTGGCGCTGGAACGCTATGGGAACGAGTTTTCAAAACTCTACCCCCAAATCACGGTTGATGTCCACAGCTCGCTCACCACCCGTTTACCCCGCACCACAGAAACTTCTCTCTATCGCATTGTACAGGAAGCGATGACCAACGCCGGGCGACACGGCGACGCCCAGACCATCAGCGTTTTGCTGGCACAGCGGGGCAACCGGGTACAAGCAATCATCGAGGATGACGGGCACGGCTTCGACCCGAATGCTGCCCGCACCAACTGCAACAGCGTCGGATTGCACAGCATGGCAGAACGGGCTGAATTGCTCGGCGGGAAAATCGCCATTGAAAGCGGGGACGGCGGCACAACCGTCTATATTGAGGTGCCGGTATGAACCGGATAATCCGTATTTTTTTAGCTGATGACCATGCTGTGTTGCGTGCTGGGTTGAAATCGTTGTTAAATGCCGAGCCGGATATGGAAGTGGTGGGGGAAGCAGGGGACGGTGTCTCGTGTGTGGAAAAGGTCGCCGCGACGACCCCCGATGTGATTTTGCTGGATGTGAACATGCCTCACTGCAACGGGTTGGAAGCGTTGCCTGAGATTCGCCGCCGAACCCCCACCAGCCACATTCTGATTCTGACCATGCACGACGACGCGGAATATTTGCGCAAAGCGCTTTCGCTGGGGAGCGCCGGGTATATTTTGAAACAATCGGCGGACACTGAATTGCTGTCTGCTATCCGCACGGTTTTCAATGGCGGCGTTTTTTTGCATCCCGGTCATACCAGAATTTTGCTGGAAGATACGCTCAAACCGAAAAATACCTCTGCCGTCACTGACCCCATCAACGTGTTGAGCGAGCGTGAGTTGGAAGTTTTGCGCCTGATTGCGCTGGGACACACCAACAAAGAAATTGCCGGACTGCTTTTCCTCAGTGTAAAAACCGTTGAAACCTACAAAGCCCGCGTCATGGAAAAACTCAATTTACGCACCCGTGCCGCGCTGGTGCGCTTTGCCCTGAAACACGGGTTATTGGACGAAGAACGCTAGGGCGTGTTGACGTTTAGCAAAGTATCCCCGATTTTGCCGGTTTGGCGTGTCAGGCATCGCCTTGAACTAAAGTTCAGGGCAGTATAACCGAATGAGCGATTTCCCAAAAGCAGAGACGTCAACACAACCTAATCCGCTGTCAGGGAATTCCCTGACAAAACAATGCTGTTTTTCCCCACACGCCTCCCCCATCTAACGGGAATCTCCCGCTACACAACCTCCGTGAAATACCATACAATAAAGATGCTTCCGAGCTTGCCGCGCTACGGGCGATGCAGCCTATGGGCGGCAGGACAGCTTCAGCCACGAAGCCGGGTATGGGTGGAAACGTCTGTGCCTTCCGAAGTCCAACCGGAAAATGGACGGCATTGAAAAGGGAGCAATATCGCCACCGGCGCGATGTTGCTCCCTTTTTTTTGAAAAGTTGTTGCCAAACTTTTGTAACACTTTAGGGAGGAGTTGTTATGATACAAACCCACACTATCCTAAATTCCCCGGAAGGGAGGGTGAAAAATGTCTGATTTTCTTGAAAAAGAAAATATTATGCTGCAAATGCAAGATGACATCAAAAGAGCTTTGGAAAAACCCGAAGCAGAACGCCACTGGGTGATGGTGATTGATACCCGTAAGTGTGTGGGCTGCACAGCATGCACCGTCAGTTGCGTGGCGGAAAACAAACTGCCGCCCGGCGTGGTCTATCGTCCGGTGCTGACGCATGAATTCGGCACCTTCCCCAATGTGGGGCAGCGATTCATGCCACGCCCCTGCATGCAATGCGATAACCCGCCATGCGTGCCGGTATGCCCCGTCAACGCCACATGGAAACGGGATGACGGCATTGTTGCCATTGATTACGAAGCCTGCATCGGTTGCCGCTACTGCATCACCGCATGTCCGTACTCTGCCCGCACCTTCGATACCGGGCACACCTATGACGAAGGCACACCCATTCAGCTTGATTACGAATTAGAGCCCAATTTTGAATACGGCGAGGAATGGCCCCGCGATGAAGGGTCGCCCATTGGCAACGTCCGCAAATGCCATTTCTGCCTGCACCGGCTCAATGAAGGCGAACTGCCCGCATGTGTCACCACCTGTATCGGTATGGCAAACTACTTTGGCGACGCCAATGACCCCGATAGCATTGTGGCAAAATTGATTGCCTCGCCCAATGTGATGCGTCTCAAAGAAGAAATGGGCACTGAACCCAGTGTCTATTACCTGATTTAGTGGGAAGGAGCGAATAATTATGAAAAAAATTGCATGGCCTCTCGCCATAATTTTGTTTCTGGTTGGTTTGGTCGGCGTCTATCAGCGATTGACGCTGGGGCACGCCGGTGCGAACTACGGCAGCTACGTTCCCTGGGGGTTGTGGGTTGCCGCGTACATCTATTTTATCGGATTGAGCGCCGGGGCGTTTTTACTCTCTACGCTGGTATATGTTTTCCGCGTGAAATTGCTGGAGCCGGTGGGGAAATTGGCACTCTTCACCGCGCTGTCAACACTGGTGGCGGCAATGTTTTCCATTTGGATGGATTTGGGACATCCCGAACGCGCTTGGGAAATGATCACCCGCACCAATTTCGGTTCAATGATGGGGTGGATGGCGTGGCTCTATTCGGCATACATCCTGTTGCTGGTGGTTGAACTCTGGTTCGCCATGCGCCGCGATATGGCTGCTTGCGCCGAAGAACCGGGCTTCAAAGGTAGTTTGTGCAAATTCCTCACCTTTGGCAAGAAAGACACATCCGATGCCTCTTTCGCCAAAGATATGGGCATCCTGCAAATACTCGGCGCCATTGGTATCCCGCTGGCGGTCACCTTCCACGGCGGTGTGGGCGCGTTGTTCGGCGTTGTGGGCGCGCGTCCCGTTTGGAACAACGGATTAACCCCGATTATATTCCTGGTCGGCGCACTGGCATCCGGTGGCGCACTCTTCACCTTCATCGCTGCCTTCTGGGG
>CAZMXX010000217.1:0-6890 GCA_964570315.1 uncultured Anaerolineaceae bacterium
TGAACAAGACATTGCTTATGCCCCACATCGTTCGGTTTTGGATCGCGGGCCGAGGATATTGAGCCAAACAATGAACACAACAACCGGAACCGAAACACTTCAAAGCGGATGAAATAACTGGCCAAGGAACTCAATCCGAGCAACATCAGCGCGTTGGTGGTGTGTTCCGCAGTGCTGAGGGGCCAAGTCACCTGCATCAATACCCCCAGCAATACCAAAAACAGCAAAAACGAAGCGATTGCCGCCAGCCAAGTTTGGCGGTTCGTTTGCTGTTCGTTGGTGGTCATCATTCGCCGGGAGAGCATAATAGCGAACAAAATGAGAATGGCAATCGCCCCGATGTACACCACAATTTGCACGGCGGCTAAAAATCCGGCGTTCAGCAGGACGAAATAGCCCGCCATTCCGCTCAGTGATGCGCTGAAAAACAGGGCGGCGTAATAAATATTTTTGGTGACAATGATGCCGATACCGCCACCCAACACTAAAATTGTAAAAATAAAGAAGATAATCTGCTCAACCATAAACGCCTACCTCGGATGACTAATTTTCTATTGCGGCGATGGCACGGAAACCTTTGGAACGACTGCGACGAGCGAAGGCGCGCACAACCAGCGTGGTGAGGAAAACGAGCAAGACGCTCGCCACCAGCATGGTGATGGTTTGCCCGATGCCGCCCCAGCTCACCAGCGGACCGGCGGGAACTTCCACGCCCATCGAACTGCCCGGCTGGAACAATCGGACGATGAAAGCCATCACCAGCAGGTTCACCAACGCCAGCGGAGTCAGGAATTTCCAGCCGAAATCCAGCAATTGGTCAATGCGGAAACGGGGCAGCGTCCCCCGGAACCACATCATAATGAAGATGAAAATGCCCACTTTGAGCAGGTAGTACACAAATCCCAGCACCCCGCCCCAAAACGGCGATGCCGCGACGGCTTGTGTCACCCAGGGACCATTCCAGCCGCCCAGGAACAGCGTCGCGCTCAATGCCGCCACTGCCAGCGCATGCACGTATTCGGAAATCATGAACAGCCCGAATTTCAGCCCGGAATATTCCACATGGAACCCGGCGACAATCTCGCTGTCGGCTTCCAGCAAGTCAAACGGCGAGCGCCCCACTTCCGCCACGCTGGCGAGGAAGAAAATCAGGAAGGTGAGCGGCATGGCAAAAATGTACCAGCCGCCGCTTGCCAGCGTTTGGTTCTCGGTGATGGTGAGGGTGGACATTGAACCGGCAACCACCGCCACGGTGATGAGCGAAATGACCATCGGCACTTCATATGAGACCAGTTGCGACACCGCGCGGAACGCACCCAGCAACGCATATTTGTTGTTGCTGCTCCAACCGCTCATCAAAATGCCCAAAATACTGAACGACCCCACTGCCACCACATAGAAAATCCCGATGCTCAAATCGGTACCGATGAGTCCGGGCGCGACGGGCAGCACCGCGAAAATCAAAATGGACGCCACCGCCGCCAATCCGGGACCAATATTAAACGGGATGCGGTCTGCGCCCAACGGGGTGATGTCTTCTTTGGTCAGCATTTTGATGGCGTCTGCCATTGCCTGCATAATTCCGAATGGACCCGCCCGATTCGGTCCGATGCGGTCTTGGATGCGGGCGATGATTTTTCGTTCCAGCCACGTCAGCACAATCATCGCCATAGGGGCAACCACCAACGCCAAAATAAACCCATACACTGCCCATACAATCACCGCAGCAGATGGTTCAATGGGCAATCCCCACCACGATGTATTGCTCAGAATGTTGGCAAACCAATTAATTATTTGTTCCATAAGCGTGTGTCTCCATTATGTACCACAAACAAAGTAAAAACCGGACACGGGTCTATCATCCGGTTTTTAGAGCCATTTGAGTGCGCCTTTGCGCCAAGCGTAAATCAGCGCGAAGAACAGAATTGCAATAAAGATGACCACTTCCACAAATGCGTATAACGGCAACCGATGGTATGCCACTGCCCACGGGAACAAAAATACCGATTCCACATCGAACACCACAAAAATCAGCGCGTAAATGTAGTACGATACTTTAAACTGCACCCACGTTTCCCCGATGGGTTCAATCCCGCATTCATAGGTGCTTTTTTTGATTGGATTGGGTTTGTGCGGACGCACCAACCACGCCACACCCAATCCAACCACGGGCAACAAAATCGCGGCTAAAATCAGAATGCCCACAAAGTTATATGGATTCTGCATACGCCTCTCCTTTGATTATGTCAGTATCAACCTTTTTCGAGTGATGGTTTTCGGCGACTGAGACAGCCGGTCGCACAACAGTCCAATTTTAGCATACTTAAAGCTACATGAAAAATATTCGTTGATTTTGTGTTCTTTTTTTCACGCGGTGATTGCGGGTGGTCTCCCGCTTGGATGTTGTTGCGAGATAGACGTTGAATTCACCGCGAAGTCGCTAAGGTCACAAAGCAAAAAAACAGGAAACAAAAATCTTGGCTTGCTTTGCGGCTTTGCGGTTCATTCCGGCGCAGTGACTACTCACAACACCTCAACGGAGAGACGACCTCAATTGCGCCGAGTATGAAAATTTAACGTTGCGCGGGGAATGAGTATAATGGCGGCATGCATATACTTCAATCACCCCACTGGTACGCATTGAAAACAGAATTCGGTTGGCAAGGCACGCCGGTGCGCCTGCCGCAAACATCAATTGAAACGCATGTGTTGTACCGGCGTTTGCCCTTCGGTTTGAAAATTGCCTATGTTCCCAAAGGTCCAAACTTGAATTGGCAAAATACTACCATTGCCACAGAGGGATTGCAAAAATTGGTGACGGTCGCACGACAGCCGGGCGTCATCTTTCTGAAAATCGAACCGGACGCCCCCGCCCAACCCGACATCACCCCAATGCTGGCGAAAATCGGCTTCCGACGCGGGCGCACCATTCAGCCGCCGGCAACCATTCTGGTGGATATTTCACCGCCGGAAGCGCAGATTTTGGCGCGGATGAAATCGAAAACGCGCTACAATATCCGCTTGGCGGGGAAAAAAGGGGTGACGGTTCGCACCGGAACTGCCGCCGACCTGCCCCAATTCCAGCAATTGATGGAAGTCACCGCCCGGCGCGACGGCTTCGGCGTGCATTCGGCGGCATATTACCGCGCGGTGTGGCGGCACTTCCCCCCCGAAACCCGCGCCCTGCTCATCGCCGAATTTGCGGGCGAGCCGCTCGCCGCGCTGATGGTCTTCGCGTGGGATGGCACGGCATACTACCTGTACGGCGCATCGGGCGATGCCCAGCGCAACAAACTGCCCACCTATCTGCTCCAATGGGAAGCGATGCGCTGGGCAAAAGCGCACGGATGCCACACCTACGATTTGTGGGGCATCCCCAACGCCCCCGTGGACGAATTGGAGCGCGATTTTTTAACCCGGCGCGACGGCTTGTGGGGCGTCTACCGGTTCAAACGCGGGTTCGGGGGGCAAGCGGTATACAGCCCCGGCGCATTCGATTGGGTCTATTCCAAACCGTTATATTGGGCGTTCACCACCTTCACCGCACTATGGTCAAAAAAATAATGCAGCACAGACAAATTTCCACCGAAAAAGATTGGCACGCCATACTGGCTCAACTGCCGCATCCGCACACCCTGCAAAGTTGGGACTGGGGCGAATTCAAATCCCGCTGGGGCTGGAAACCGCTCCGGCTGGCGTGGTTCGGCGCTGATGGCGCACCGCTCGCCGCCGCCCAAATTTTGCGCCGCCCCATCCCCCGCACCCCGTGGCACATGCTCTATGCGCCCAAAGCGCCCGCGTGGCAGGGGGATGACCGCTCCACGGTGACACAGGTGCTGGCAGGGTTGGAAACGATTGCCCGTCAACAGCGAGCATTGTTCATCAAAATAGACCCCGATGTGCCGTTGGCGCACGGCGTGGGGGAAATGGCGGAGGCGGATACCGCCGGCATCGCCATCCGACAATTAATGACGGCGCGCGGCTGGCGCTATTCGCCCCAGCAGGTGCAGTTCAAAAATACGGTACTGCTTGATGTGCAGGCAGACGATGAAACGCTGCTGGCGCGCATGAAATCGAAAACGCGCTACAATATTCGGCTGGCGGGGCGGAAGGGGGTGTCGGTGCGGACGGGCACGGCGGCGGATTTGGACGCTTTCTTCCGGCTGTACGCCATCACCGCCGAGCGGGACGGCTTTCTCATTCGTCCCCGCGCCTATTATTTGGACGTGTGGACGCGCTATCTGCAAAAAAATGCCGCCGCGCTGCTGCTGGCAGACTTAAACGGCGAACTCATTGCCGGGGTGATGCTCTTCTTTTTCGGCGAAACGGCATGGTACATGTACGGCGCATCGGACAATAATTTCCGCAATGTGATGCCCAACCATCTGCTGCAATGGCGAGCGATGCAGACCGCCCGCGAGCGCGGCTGCGCCACCTACGATTTGTGGGGCGCGCCCGATGTGTTCGACGAGTCGGATGGGATGTGGGGGGTGTACCGTTTCAAAATGGGGTTCGGCGGGCGTACCCGGCAGGGATTGGGCGCGTATGATTTCCCCGTGCGCCCGCAATTGTATCGGGCGTACATCAATCTGCTGCCGAAATTATTGCGTTTGATGCGCCGCCGCCGATAAAGTGTTGACACAGCCTGATTTTCCCCGTAAACTATCTGCGTAATTATCCACCTGTAAATCCGAGAAATGTGAATCGGCGGCGCGATGGCACTTGAAGAAAAAATCTCACTGAGCAATCTGGGCTTATACCGGCTGGAAGGGTTCGTGGGTCGCCAACATTCGTTGGATACATTGAAAAAATGGCTGCGCGAATACCCCGTCATCGCCATCACCGGCACATCCGGCGTCGGAAAATCAACGCTGGCGACGGCGCTGGCGGTGCAGGAAGCGATGCGCTTTGAAGAGGGCATCCTGTGGATTGGCGCTACCGGCGACGAGCTGTTCCATTTTTACGACATCGTGCGGGACATCGAAGATGTGCTGGCAACCGGCATCACCAATCAGCCCAAAGACACGTGGACGCTGCGCATGCTTCAGCGTTTGTACGGGTATCACCGGCTGCTGATTATCGACGAATTCTCCCGCCCCGATGATGATGCCATCGAAAACCTCGTCTCCGCCATCAGCATGATAGGACCGGGTGGGCACGGCACATTCATTCTGATTGGACGCACCCTGCCCCAGCCGATCCTCGATTTGGTGGGCGAAGCGCATCTGCACCTCACGGGGATGTGGCTGGAAGATGTGGCGGAATGGATTGTCAAACACCGCGAGCAATACGCCCTCACCCCCGCCGATACGGAAACGCTGCACCGCATCACCGCCGGACACCCGCTGCTGCTGAAGATGGTCGCGCACATCTGGCACACCGAATGGCTCGACACCCTGCGGCGGCGATTGGCAACCGCCGCCCCCGCCGAAGATACGCCCTATGATGCCATCCACATCACGCTGGAAACCGCGCTGGAGGCGTTGCGCGCCGAAAATTCGCGGGCGCTGCAACTCGCCGTGCTGGCGAGTCAAGCTTCGGGGGGGATTGCCGCGCGCGCCCTGCATCAACTTTACTGGCGGCACATCGGCGCGGGCGACCCCCTGCTGGATGTGGCGCAACTGCTGGTGAAGTCGGGGGTGATGGCGTACAATCCCATCAAAAACCGCTACATCATCCACCCGCTGGTGCGCCAATTTCTCGTCCGGCGATACTTTTCGCAACTCTCCACCTCCCAACAAAAACAATTCCATCTGGCTTTCACCGGCTATTATGTCACTCAGGGACACCGTTACAACACCATGCCGCCTCAGCAATGGCGTTTTGTGGATGACGATTGGGGCAATGTCCGCAAAGCGTTCAACCTGCTGGTGGACGGGCTGGCGGACAGCTTGGGTATGAGCATTGAACAGGGATTGATTACGCTGGAATCCGCATCGTTTCCCGATTTGCCGCCGCAAATTGACGAAACGCTGATGCTCATTCGGGATTATGCGTTGAGTCTGCGCGGCTATTTGCAATACCGACACCCCCCGGAAGCGATGCGCTGGCTTTCGGCGGGGATTATCGCCAGCCGCCACCTCACCGACCGCCGCTCGGAGGCGTTGCTCGGATTGTCGCTGGCATCGGTGGCGTATTTTCTGGAAGATTTCAGCGTTTCCTACCACTGGTATCGCCGGGCGTTGCCCTATTTTAAAGAAAAGCGCGATATTCCGCACGTCATCGAAATCACCAAAAGCTTGGGCGTGATTCTACGCGCCATGGAAAACCCGGATGACGCGCTGATGATGTACCGGCAGGCGCTGCAACTGGCGGAATCCGCGCAGGATGCCGAAAATCAGGCGGCACTGGCGACGCTCATCGGCTCGCTGTGGTATCACCGCCAGAATTACGCGGAAGCCCTGCAATGGTATCAAAAAGCGCTGGCGCTGGATGAAGCGCGCAACGATACAGCGTGGCAAGGGGCGCTGCACAACAACATCGGGCTGGCGGTGGAAAATCTGGGGGATTATGAGCAAGCGCTGGAAGAGTACCGCAAAGCGGAAACCCATCACCGCGTGGCGAACAACAATGCCGGATTGAGTACCACCTTCGGCAATTTGGGCGCGTGCTATTATGCCCTCAACCAGCCGCATCGGGCGCTGGAATGTTACAGCCGCGATTTGGAAATTCGGGAGCAGTTGGGCAACTGGCTCGATATGGCGGCAATTTTGCACAATATGGGACATGTCGCGCTGGAACTCGACGACCTGTCGGCGGCGGACGATTATTTCACCCGCAGTCGTGACCTGTACTTGCAATTCGGACAGAATGATTTGGCGGCGGAAGAACAGCTTCTGCTCGACACCATCCACGACCGACGGGCGCGGCGAGGGTGATTCGATGCGCCT
>CAZMXX010000218.1:0-6450 GCA_964570315.1 uncultured Anaerolineaceae bacterium
GTTATTTCGGGTGGTGCGCCGCGATGAATTCGACCATTGGCTGGTGCGGGCAGCCGAAGCGCGGGGGGTGTCGGTGCGGCAGGGGGAAGGGGTGACGGACATCCAGCCGCACGCGGATTTTGTGGCGGTGACGACGGAAAAGAGTACCATCCACGCCCAAATTGTGGTGATTGCCGACGGCTCGAAGAGTGCCGTGCGCCGTAAACTCGGTTGGGGGCACAGCGGCGACCATCCGCCGGTGGCGCGGTTGCTGGAAGTGTTGACCCCCGAAACGCCCGACCATCTGCTGTTTCAAAAGGGCATTGCCGTGTTCGATTTTTCTGCGCAGAATGCGGGCGTGCAGGGGTATGTGTGGGATTTTCCCAGCCTGAAAGACGGGCAGGCGATGATGAATCGCGGCGTGTTCGACAGCCGTATCCGCGCCGAGCGACCCCGTGCCGCGCTGAAAACGGTGCTGGCGGATGCGCTCCGGCGGCGTGACCGCGAATTGTCGGCGGTGACGCTCAAAGGCTATCCGATTCAGTGGTTTGACCGGGGGCTGGCGCTGTCTCGCCCGCGGATGCTGCTGGTGGGGGATGCGGCGGGGGTTGACCCGTTTGTGGGGGAAGGGATTTCCTTCGCGTTGGGGTACGGCAAAGTTGCCGCCGAAACCATTGCGGCGGCATTTGCGCAGAACGATTTTTCGCTGGCGGATTACGGGCAACGGGTGCGGGGGGATGCGCTGTTGGGGGTGCTGCCGTTGCGGGTTTGGATAGCGCGCAAATTGTACCGTCTGCGCTCACCGAGGTTGATTCGCTGGGCATGGCGGGGTTTGCCGCTGTGGATACGGCTGTTGGCGATGGTTCGCCCCGCCGCCATGCCCTTTCCGCCGCGTGTGAAGCGGATTGCGTGAGCAGAGAACCGGCTCACCCCATGTCGCGGAGGCACACGCCGCCGTAGGCGGGTATCTGCAAAATGCCGGTGGTGCGTGCCCAGCTCACATGGGGGACGGTTGCCAGTTCCAGACGGGTGGTTTCATGAGGCGGCAGCGCAATTTCAGCCGGGCAATCGCAATTATTCAGCGCGATGGTGAAGCGACCCACCCGATAAACGTAGATTCCCCGTGCATCATCGAGCGCCAAAACCGTGCGCGGTTGCGCCCACTCCGTTTTCCCTTCGTGCCGCAGGGCAATCACATCTTCATAAAAACCGAGCAGATGGCGGTCTTGGGCGGCTTCATCCCAAATCATCGGCAGACGACATTCTTCCATCGGTCCGACGTGCGCTTTTTGGCTCAGTCCCACTTCCGTGCCGTAATAGATGATGGGCGGTCCCGGCAGGGTGAATTGACACAGCGCCGCCAGTTTCAACCGCCGCACGTCGCCATGCACCACCCACAAAAAGCGGTTCATGTCATGGTTGTCCAAAAAGCTGGGCAGGATGAAATTTTCGGGGAAGTATGACATGTGCCGCTGCAAAAAGGCGTTGAATTGGCTGGCGGTCAGTTGATTGTAGGCGAAAAAGTTGCGCAATGCCTGATGCAGCAGAAAATCGAGCGTGCCGTCCATCCGCCCGGCGAAGGAACGTTGCAGGCTCGGCGGTTCCACCACTTCCCCGAAGGTGACGCTATCGGACTTCACCGCGCGGGTTGCCCGGCGGAAGATTGACCAGAAGGCGTGGGTCGGACCCTGCGCATGGTCGAGCCGGTAGCCGTCGCATCCCGCCCGAAGCCAATATTGCGCCGCTTCAATCAGATATTGCCGCGCGGAGGGATGGTCGGTGTTCACTTTGGGCATGCTTTTCACGCCGAAAAAGGTGTCGTATTCATAGGGATGGTTGTTGAAGGTGAACCAATCGGCGTAGGGTGTGCCGCCGTTTTGCTGTGCCTGCAAAAAGATGGGATGCCGGTGGGAAATGTGATTCGCCACAAAATCGAGCACCACGCGGATGTCGCGCCGGTGCGCTTCGGCAATCAGCGTGCGGAGGTCATCTTCTGTGCCCAGCATAGCGTCAATGCTGAAAAAGTCGGTGGTATCGTAGCGGTGGTAGGTGGGGCTGGTGAAAATCGGCGTGAGCCACACGCAGGTGATGCCCAATTCCGCCAGATAATCCAGCTTGCCGGTGATGCCCTTCAGTGTGCCCCCATAATGCGCGTTCAGATTGTCGGTTTGGATGAAATCGGCATCGGGGTCGGGCGCGAATCGATCCACAAAAATCTGGTAGATGACCGCCTCGCGCAGCCATTGCGGCACGGTTTGCTCGTCCACAAAAAAGCCGAAGACCTGTCGGGGGATGCGCCGCCCGGCGTACACCGATGCGCCGCTCACCGTTTGCCACGCTTCGATGATATATTGCACGTGTGTGCCCGCCGGTTGCGGCGGGATGCTCGCCTGCCATGTGTCGCGGTAGCCCCACAGCAGCGTATCCCAATCCACATGAATCTTTTCCAGCGGAATGGCGATGCCGTTTTCCGCCACGCCGTGCTGCCCGCGCGGCTCCGAGCCGTCGGTGGTGACGTACAGCGTCACCCGGTCGGCGGAGATGTCCGGTCCCACGCCGATGGTGACGGTGATGGGTTCGTCGGGGCGGGGGTCTTGCGGCGAAAGGCGCTGTCCGTGCCATAAGCCGCTATGTTCTTTTTTGATGCTCGCCAGCCGTAAATCATCGGTTGCCAGCGTGCCGAAGATGAAATCGGGTTCGATGGTCGGGTTGGTTGTATCCATAGATTATCCTTTAACTGCGCCTTGCGTTAAGCCGCTCACAATATAATCTTGCACAAAGAGGTAAATTATCACGATGGGCGTTGCGCCCATCAACGCGCCGGCGGCGAAAAGCCCCCATTTCTGCGAAAATTGCTGGCGGGCAAAGGTGATGAGTCCGACGGCGAGGGTGAATTGGTCGGTGTCTTTCAGCAAAATTTGGGGCAGCAGAAAGTCGCCATAGGTGCCGATGAAGGTCAGAATCCCAACCACTGCCATCACCGGGCGCACCAGCGGTAAAATGATATACCAGAACGTTTGCCATTGGGTTGCGCCGTCAATCAGCGCCGATTCGTCCAAATCGCGCGGGACGGTATCGAAAAACCCTTTCATCAGCCAGACATTGATGCCCATCACCCCGCCGAGATACGTCAGAATCAACCCGGCATGGCTGTTCAATCCCAGCCACGGAATGTGGTTGCCGAATGCCTGAATAATCAGAAAGACCGCCACAAACATCAGCGAAGTGGGGAAAACCTGAATCAGGAAAATCACCAGCAACAATGCCCGTCGTCCGGCGAAGCGGAAACGGGAGAAGGCATACGCGCTGATGGCGGTGAGAAAAACCGACAGGATGGACGTGATGGACGATACTTTCAGCGAATTGATTAGCCAGCGTTGAAACGGGATGACCGGGTTTGCCAGCAGATTTTTGTAATTCACCAGCGAGGCATTCATGGGAATGAGGCTTTGCGTCGCCAGCGAATTGCGCGGGTCGAAGGACGCCGACGCAATCCAAACAATTGGAAACAGGGCGAAAGTCAGCGCGAGAATGGAGAACGCAATCTGGAAAATACGGCGATACATCATTCGCCGCCGTTTGGCTGCGCTATAATCAGACATTTTCCGAAACCTCCTCCCACGTTTTGGTGAACCGGAATTGCGCCATCACAATGGCGGTCAACACCACAAAAATCACAATGGTGATGGCTGACCCGTAGGCGTAATCCACCCCGCGCCCGCTGGCGAATGCCAGCCGGAAAATATAGGTGATGAGAATATCGGTGTGCCCGGCTTGAGTCGGGCTGTTGGGGATGGGCGGTCCACCTTGATTGTACACATCAATGACGGTGAAGTTGTTGAAGTTGAACGCGAATGAGCCGATGAGCAGCGGTCCTACCGCCACCAGCAGCAGGGGCAGGGTGATGTGTCGGAATTGCTGCCAGATGGATGCGCCATCCACGTCGGCGGCTTCGTATAAATCGCCGGGGATGGTTTGCAGGGCGCCGGTGCAAATGAGCATCATATACGGGAAGCCGAGCCACGTTTGAATGAGCAGAATGCCGATTTTCGCCCAAGTGGGGTCGGCGAACCACGCTGGAGCGGAGCCGAAAATTTTGGCGATATTCAGGCTAATCACCCCCAAGCTGGGGTTGAGCAACCCGCGCCACATCATCACGCTGATGAACGGCGGAATGGCGTATGAAATCAACAGCAGCGAGCGGATGATTTTGCGGAAGGGCATGGTGGGGTCATTGTAAACAATGGCGAACAACAGCCCGATGGTAAAGGTCAGCAGTACCGACAGCGCCGCGAAAACAATTGTCCAAATGAAAATGCGAATGAAGGGACCGCGAAACGCCGGACTGCGGAAAAGACGGTCGAAATTATCGCTGCCGATGACCACATAAAAGCCGGGGCGCAACGCTGTGCCGTCCGCGGCGGTGAACACCCCTTCCACCGGTGAAAATTCCGTGCCGGTTTCCTGATCCACCAGCACGTCGCGGTCGGCGTCGTACACGTATTTTTGTTGCAGTGGCGCGGCGGCATCCAGCGATTTGACGACGGCGGTTTGTTCCCCCGTGCCGAATTCCAGCTTGCTCAAATCGGACAAATATTTCACCGATGAGATGCGATTCAGGCGGGTGTAGCCCGGAATTTCCTTCGGGATGCCGTCTTTGTCCGGCGCCCCCGCATTGACGCTGGCGGGGTCAACAATCGCGCCGGGCGCCAGCAACAGCGGTTCCCCTTCGGGCGGGATGACCCACAGCAGGAAGTCACCCTCGTCGGAACGGAAAGCAGTCCATTTATATTGCACGCCCCCTTCCGGCACGTAGCGTTCTTTTTCAAGTTGTTGAATGGCTTGCGGTTTGGTGAGCAGATGCCCCGTGCCATAATTGGTGAACGCGGTATAGGTTGTGAAACCAACCGGATACAACACCATTAATATCATCAGCGCCAACCCCGGCGAAAGCCACCGCAGGGGGTAGAGTTTTTCATACAAAAAAATGATATTGATGCCGATGGTGATGATGATCATGGCGATTGCCAAAAATGTGCCCACACCACCATCACCGATGGAAACATAAATGAACCACAGCGCGAACGCATCAATGATTGCCAGCGCCAGCAATCGGAACAGAACGCCGGACAATGAAGTGCTGAAGGATGCGACAGGCTTCGTGGTGGTTGTTGTATTGCTCATAGCTACCTCCGAAGCGACAAAAATAGGTAAAAAAAGGGCGCACCGCGAAGTGCGCCCCATTTTCAAACATCATTAATTGCCGGCAATTGCATTGCGGATTTGGTCGGCGGCGTTTTTGAAGGCTTCGTCGGCGGGTTGTTGCTGCTGGAAGATGAGAGTGATGGCGTCGCCCCAAGAGCCCCAGACCGCGCCCATTTCAGGGATGGCGGGCATGGCGAGCCCGTTGGCGCCGGCATCGGCGATGGCGGCTTGGTCGGGGTCGTCAATTTTGTCGCGGACGGCGAGGAAGGCGGACGGACGCGGGTCGGCGTCGTAGATGGCTTGCATGGTGTCTTCGGTGGCGACGAATTCGGTGAGGAAGGCTTGCGCCAGCACCGGGTCTTTGGAGAAGGCGGAGATCATGAAACCCTGCACGCCGAGGAAGGGTTGCGCGTCCTGCACTTCGCCGGGCAATTTACTGATGGCGTAGGGCACGCCGGATTCGCGGATGCGGTCGAGCGCCCAGGGACCGGTGATCATCATAGCGGCGTCGCCGGATTCAAACATGGAGTGCATGGTATCCCAGTCGAGGTCGGCTTGGAGATGTCCGTCTTTGACCATTTGGTCGAGCCATTCGGCGGCTTTGAGGGAGCCGGGGCTGTCAATTCCGACGTCGTTGGGGTCGTAGCCGTCCGGGGTCAAGCCGAAGACGTAGCCGCCAAAAGCGGTTTGGATGGGGAAGAAGTGGTAGGGGTCGGCGACTTGGAGGACGTAGCCTTGTTTGACTTTGCCGTCGGCTTCGAGTTGGGCGGCGATGTCAGTGACTTCAGACCAAGTTTTGGGTGCATCGGGGACGAGGTCGGTGTTGCGGAAGAAGGCGACGTTTTCGGTGGCGTAGGGCATACCGTAGAGCGTCCCTTCGTAGGTGAAGGCTTGGATGGCGGCGGGGAGGAAGTCGCCGGTTTTGTCGCCCAGGTCTATGGGGGCGAGCATACCGGAAGCGACGAGTTCGCCGAGCCAGTCGTGGGCGCCGACGATGATGTCGGGACCTTCACCGGCGGGACCTGCGACTTGCAGATTTTCGCGGATGTTGCCGAAATCGACGAGTTGCACGTCAACGCCGACACCGTATTTATCTTGGAAATCCTGAGCCAGCGCTTCCAGCACCGGGGCGCGGGTATCATCCGCCCAGATGGTCAAGTCAGCGGCAACAGGTTCGGGAATCGGGGTGGGTTCCGGCGCGCCGGTGGCGGTGCGGATTTGGTCGGCGGCGTTTTTGAAGGCTTCGTCGGCGGGTTGTTGCTGCTG
>CAZMXX010000218.1:6550-6880 GCA_964570315.1 uncultured Anaerolineaceae bacterium
GAAATCCTGAGCCAGCGCTTCCAGCACCGGGGCGCGGGTATCATCCGCCCAGATGACCAAATCGGCGGTAGTGTCTGCCGGGGCTTCGGTCGCGGTGGGTTCCGGAGCCGTTGTAGCCGTGGGTTCCGGGGCGGTGGTTGCCGTGGGGGCTTCGGTTGCCGGCGCTTTTGTCGGCGCTTCGGTGGGGGTTGCCGTACCGCCACAAGCAGCCAGCAAGCCAACTAAAGCCAGCATGGTAATCAGTAAAAGCGATAATTTTTTCATTTTTCTCCATTACTCCTCGTATTATATGTAGTAGGTAGACGCCAACCCGTCTACCGGTTTGAAAAA
>CAZMXX010000219.1:0-6857 GCA_964570315.1 uncultured Anaerolineaceae bacterium
AAACGGCTCATCGTGGCGGGTTGCGCCATATCGTGCAGAATTTCATCCAGCGCGCGTTTCTGCGCCCCCGTCAGCGCGAAGGGCAACGCATTGATGAACGCATCCACGGCGGCGCGGTTGATGGTGACGGGGGTACTCGGCGTGGCTTTCCACTGTTGGCGCTGTTTCAACACACCCAGTTGGATGAGCAACAGCTCATCGAAGGCTAACCGGCGACGGGCGGCTTCCAGCTTCTGCCAATCTTCCGGGAAATGAATTTGCTGCATCGCCTCGCCCAGCGGCAACAATTGCAACTTCTCGCGGAGCGCATCCGGCAAATGGTCGGGCAAACGGGGCGACCAATAATCAACGGTGCGTTTCTGCTGCTGGCGCATCCAGTGGGCGGTGATGCCGCCGGTGAGCGGATACACAGGAACCAGCCTGCCCGTATGCACCAGTTCTTTGTCCAGAAACTCCCATTCCGGCGACTGGAACAGCAGGCGTCCCAAATACTGCCCCACTTTGCCACTGACCACAATTTGTTTCCCCGCAACGAGTTTTTTCGCCAACCAGGGTTGATTGAAGAAAGTGACTTCAATTGTGCCCGTGCCATCCGATAAAATGACCGACACAATGGTGCGATTGTTTCTGGTTTTGCGGGTGGTGGTCTGCCAAATCTGGGCGATAATCGAGACTTCTTCGCCGTATGTCAGTTGGTGAATGGTTTTCAGATTGCGATAATCGTCGTAACGGCGGGGGTACAGCGTCAGAAAGTCGCCGATGGTGTACACACCGAGTTTGGCGAGTTTTTCCGCGTTGGCGTCTTTGATGCCCGGCAAACGGGTGACGGGCGCGTCCAGCCCTTCCACCGAAAGCGGGCGCGGCTTCGGGGGCGCGGGTTTGGCGGCGGGTTTCTTCGGGGTGGATGGCGGCGCGGCAGCTTTCGGCGGGCGCGCGGTGGCGGGTTCCGCCTCGCCGCGCAGTAACGCCTGCATCTGCGCAATGGCGGCTTCGCGGGCTTCCGGGGTTTTCAGGGCGCGATATTTCTTCACCAGCGCCGCTACTTTTTCGATGGTCAGCCGCTCGGTTTTATTCTGCGCTTCTTTCAGCGCCATCGGCACCCATGTGGGCAAAAAGTTTTCAATCCCCCCCCGAACCGCGTCATTTTTTAAACCGAGTTTCCGTTCCTGCACTAAAATATTCGAGAGTTTTTCAAATGATGATAACATAGGCAACCAAGATTGAGTGTAATTCGATGATATTTCGTGTTAAAAAACCGTCAAGCCCTCATAAACAATGATGCCCATCGCATCCGGACCCACAAACGATGCCAGCAGCGGGTTATACTGCATCACGGGAAATTCCTTGTCCGGGAAAAGCTGTCCCAGCCGTTCAAAGAGCATATGAGTTTCCGGCAACGGTTCCAAATCCCGTTGAAGGATGACCGCTTGTTCCAAATCGTCAAACTCGCTCACAAATTCCGTCAATTTGTCCACCACTTTATTGACGGTTTTCACTTTTTCCATGGGGATAATCTCGCCGTCTTCCATGAAAAGTAGCGGTTTAATTTCCATCATTGTGCCCAAAATAGATTGAGCTTTGCCGATAGTGCCGCTGTTTTCCAGATATTTCATGGAATCCACAAACAAAACCGTGTAGATATGGGGAATTAATCCGCGCACCAAACGGACAATTTCATCCACCGAGGCGCCCGCCTGTGCCGCGCGGGCGGCTTCTCTCACCAAAATTTCCTGACCCAGCAACAGGGTGTTGCTGTCCACCACCTCGATGTTGCACCGCCCGCGCAGGGGGTCTGCGCCGAGGCGCGAGTTGCGACACACTTCCGACAAATGCCCGGACACATGAATGGCGACAATCTGGTCGGATTGACGGTGCAAATCCATATAGACTTTTTCAAACTCCGCGACACCGGGGGCGTGTACCGCCAAAGGCGATGTTCCCCGCAGTTGGTGCGCAAAAAACGCATCCGTCGTCTCTTTTGAGCCGTCTTCCAATATTTGGTCGCCAATCTGCACCTGCAACGGCATCACGGTAATATCCAGCGCCTCAATATCCGCTGGGGAAAGATTGGCACAACTATCGGTGAGTATTTTAACGGTTTTCATCCCTGCACCTTATTCTAACGAAATGATAAATTGATAGTGCGGTTGCCCGCCCGACACCACTTCCACATCCAAGTGCGGATACGTGTCTACGATGGTTTCAGATAGTTTTTCGGCGGCATCACCGGAAACGGATTGCCCGTAATACAACGTTGCCACATCCACATCATCCAAATCGAGCGTGGCAAACACAGCAAGCACCGTTTCAGCGTCCGTGTTGCCGGTGGCAATCAATTTCCCGTCCATCAAACCGATAATGTCCCCTTCCCGCACCGCAACATCGTTGATGGTGGTGGTGCGCACTGCATGGGTGATTTCCACGGTATGGATATGTGCCAGCGCATCGTGCATGTTCGCCACATTTGTTTCCACCTCCGCGCCGTTTTGAAAAGACATCAGCGCGCCGATACCCTGCGGCACGGTCTTTGAGGGAATGACGCGGATATTTTCATCCGCCATGGAGCTGGCTTGCTGCGCCGTTAAAATAATGTTGCTGTTGTTGGGCAAAATGATGATATTTTCCACCCCCAGATGGTCAATCGCGGTGAGAAATTCCTGCGTGCTGGGGTTCATTGTTTGCCCGCCGCTGATGATGGCATGCGCCCCCAGACTTTTGAACACCGCCGCGAAACCATCTCCGGGGGCGACACAAATCACGGCGGTATCGGAAGTGGGTTGCGCCACCACAACGCCTTCCTTTTCCCCGTAAAATTCGTGCGATTGCAGTTCCATATTTTCAACCACAATATCGTCCAAATGACCCAGCGTCACCCCGTAACTGAGCGGCACACCGGGGTCGGGCACGTGTACATGCACTTTGACGGTGCTTTGATTGCCCACCACCAGCGGACATTCGCCCATGCTCACAATGGTGTCACGAATGGCGTCAATATCCAGATTTTCACCCTGAATCAAAAATTGAACATCGTATCCCCACCCCTCTGCATGCCCCTCCTGTGAGATGGGCATCGCTTCCGCCGGTGCGGGTTCGGTATCGAGCGCCACATCATCAATGGGTAAATTATTGATATACCGCAACATCCCTTCCAAAAAATAAACCAGCCCCTGCCCTCCCGAATCAACCACACCGGCTTCTTTCAGTACCGGCAACAGGTCGGGCGTGGCGCTGAGCGTTTGGCGGGCGGTATCCAGCACGGACGCCAAAAACTCTCCGGCGGAGGGGTGGCTCGCCACCAGCGATTGCCCCGCGCGGGCGCTCTCTTTGATGACGGTGAGGATTGTCCCCTCCACCGGGTCTGTCACCGCATGGTACGCCTTAATCGAAGCAAGTTGAAGCGCGTGCGCAAAATCCGCCACCGAGAAAGCGTCTTTTTCCGCCAGCCCTTCGGCGAAACCGTCCAGAATTTGCGAGAGAATCACCCCGGAATTCCCGCGCGCGCCCATCAATGCCCCCTGAGACGCCAACGCGGCGACCTCTCCGGCGGGCGGCTCAGCGCGGGTTTGGATGTTTTTCACCGCCGATTGCAGGGTGAGAAACATATTCGTCCCCGTATCACCATCGGGCACGGGAAAAACATTTAAGGCATTGACATGAGCCATATGGACTTTCAACCACTTGCTCCCCGCCACAAACATGCCCTTTAATTGGCTGCCATCTATTAATTGTCCTGCCGTCAACAATGCAACGCTCCATCGAAAAAAATATCAAACCCATGTATTTTACATGGGATGCCGCCAGTTATCAAAAACTGATACCACGTTTCCCCATATTCCGGGTTATTTCGGCATATTGAATTTTGCGAAATTCCGTCTTTGTGGTATTGTTACGTCCTTGTGAAAGAGCATCGTATACGCAACAAATGCGTTGGTAGGTATTGCGGAAAGGGAGTGTTGAAAATGGCTAAATGCGAAGTATGTGGCAAAGGACCGCAATTTGGGTTCAACGTCAGCCACAGTAACCGGCACACAAAACGCCAGTGGAAGCCGAATTTGCAAAAAACAACTATCATTGAAAAAGGGATTAAACGTTCAATGGTCGTTTGCTCGCGTTGTTTACGCACTATGGCAAAATCGAGCTAACACCGGCACACGCGGCAAAAAAGGTGGCACGATGGTGTCGCCTTTTTTATTTGCCGATAATCTCCACCTGCCCCAGCGTGACGCCGGTTTTCCCCGTTTCATCCACCGGCAACGGTTCACCCGTATCAGTGCGATAAAAAATCAGGTCGAGCCAATATTGCCCGGCGGGCAACGTTTTCGGCACATCGAGCCGCATGGGGTAGCGAATGGCATCACCCGCGCGCCACCGGGGGCTGAAGAATTGATTCCCCGCTGCCCATTCATCCACCTGCGCAGCAAGATTCCCCTGCGCGTCCCACAACTTCAGCGACACGGCAATCGGCGCGTCCGCCGACACATCCCCCACCACATCGAGCCACCACGTCACAAAAATCGCCTCGCCGGGGCGATACTGTTGCCCCAACGGCACAATCCCCCGCAAATGCAGCTTCCCGCCGAAGGTGGCATCGAGCACGTAGGGCGGGTTCGGCTCCGCGCCCGTGTCGAAAGCCTGCACGCGGAAGAATGAGGGTCCCGCGATGGGCGTGTCATCCACCAAACGGGTATTTTCCGCCAGCCACCGGCGAATCACCCCCTGCGGGTCGGTGACGGTGTCATATGCCCGCAGCATCCATATGCGCGGATATTCGCCCCCCACCCGTTCCAGCGCGGCGATGGTTTCAGCGGCTGTCATGGCGTAAAAATCGGATTGCGGGTCGCCCCAGCCGAGCGCGGGGTCGCCGTCCACCGTGCCCGTTTCCAGCACCAGCGGCGCGTATGGATTGCGGGTCGTCTGCGGGTCGAAGTCGGTCAGGCGCAGATAACCGGCTGTCGGCGCGGAAAAATAGACGCGCAGCGCGGTGTAAGTGTAGCCCGCATTCACCAGAATCACGTCGCCGGGTCGCCATTTTTCCTCCAAAATTGCCACCGCCCCGCGCAGGTCATCGGCGGCATAACGGGGGTTGGTGTGCAGTTCCGCCATCGCCCAAACAGACGCGGCGAGCCACACCCCCGCCGCGACGACCGCCATCCCCCGCCGTCGCGCCCACAGCCACGCCAGCCCCATCCCCAAAATGATGTAAAACGGGGGCGAATAGGTGAACAGATAGCGCACATGATACAACGGCGAGCCGGTGACGAGCGGCGCGGCGATGATGATGCCGAGGGGCAAAAAAGTGAGCGCAGGGAGCAAAAATCGGGGCGCGGGACGACGGGCGGCGATGATACCGAGCGCGAACAGAATCGCCGTGACTCCCAGCGCCCACCATACCTGCGCCGGTTGAATGGACTCGCCCACCGAGAGCGCGTTCCAGCTTTCCAGCAGCATATCCCCCAGCGGGACGGTGCTGCGCCACGGCGGCACGGGCGGTTGGGTCGCCTGCCGCCACGCAATCGGCACCCACGGCAGATAGAGTATCGCCGCGCCGAAATTCGCCGCTGTCCATAACCGCAAAGACGCCAAGTCCGCCAAATTTTTTGTTTCCCACCGACGCAGCGAAACACCCCACCAAAACACAAAAAATAAGTTGAGTGCAATGAGCAAAAATGCAAAATAATACAGAACATACAACCCCAGCGCGGCAATCAGGGCATAGCCGATTGCCCATCTGCGGCGCGAAACGGTCAGAGGGCGGGCGGAAAGCATTGCGGGGGCGAACGCCATCAGCGCGAAAATAACCGCCAGCATGCCCAGCCACGCGCCGAGGGTGTACATGCGCACTTCCTGCGAATACCACAGGTTGTATGGCGAAAATGCCACCAGCCCCGCTGCCCACAGCCCCGCCGGTGCGCCCGCCAGCCGTTTCGCCAGCGCGTAAACGGTGACGATGAGCAGCATGCCGAAAATCACCGAGAAAAACGCCAGCGCGAATTCGGTATCGCCCGCCAGCGCGCGCCAGCCGTGCAACAGCAGGTAATAGCCGGGCGGATGGATGTCGCGGGCGGTGTGGGCAATCAGTGCCGCGGTAGATTTCCGCGCCAGCACCGCGCTGACGGTTTCATCGTACCACAGGCTTTGCGCACCCAACCGGAAGAGTCGCAGGGCAAAGCCGCTGAGGAGAATGAGGATTAAGTTTCGGGTTTCAGGTTTCGGATTCAAGTTCAAAGTTTCAGAGTTTCAGAGTTACAGGGTTGCAAAGTTACAGAGTTGCATATTGTGCATCGTGCAATTTTACGCAACACGAAACACGTAATACGAATCATGCCATCCAATCCCCCGAAACGCAAAAAACCGCCGGGCGGCGGTTTAACACTCGTCGTTCAACATTCGTCATTCGTCACTCAACAACCCCGCCTGCCGAGCGCACGCCAGCACGTGTTCCGCCGCACGAATGACGGGCATATCCACCATTTTGCCCTCAAAGGCGAACGCCCCCCTGCCCGATTGCTGATGTTCACGGTGCGCCGCAACCAACTTTTGGGCGCGGTCAATTTCGGCGGGGGTGGGCGAAAATTCGCGGTTGATGATGGCGACCTGTTTCGGATGGATTGCCATTTTGCCCGCATAACCCATCTGCCGCGCGGTGCGACATTCTTCCGCCAGCCCGTCCAGATTTTGGAAATCCACAAAAATCATATCAATCGCCTGCAACCCGTATGCCGCCGCCGCCGTGACCACCGCACTGCCGGCGCGCAACACTTCCCACCCGGCGGCAGTCCCCACCGCGCCGCTGCCGGCCGCCACCCGCCCCCGCCCCGACACCAGCCCCACGCCTCCCCCCGACGCCCGACCCGAGA
>CAZMXX010000220.1:0-6850 GCA_964570315.1 uncultured Anaerolineaceae bacterium
TTGCTGCGGGCTTATGGAATTTTTGGCTCACCTAATATTATTCGGGAACAACTCTTTCTTTCAAATTTTGCATTTTACCTTTTCAATTTTTAATTGCTCCAGCGGGAAGGGTGGGATTCGAACCCACGGTGGATGAGAACACCCACAACGGTTTTCGAGACCGCCCCGTTCAACCACTCCGGCACCTTCCCCCAAAACCGACTGCCGATTATAACATGGGGATGGGGATGGGGCAAAATTCGTCTGTTTCTGCGAGGCAGTTAAGCCGGTTCATTGGGGGGGGCAGATGGGGCATGCAGCGGGTATGGTACGGTCAGCGCGGCACAGATTTTCTCCGCGCGGGTGGCGGCGGGTTGTTTTTTGGGATGACCATCCGGCAGGCAGTGCGCCATCTCCGCGAGGATCATCATTTCCCGATATGGCATCTGCATGGTGCGGGCGATGGTGATTCCTTTTTCCCAGTGGCGTATTGCCTGTTTGGGGCGGTTGCGCTGCCACGCCAGAATTCCCCGGTACAGCAGGGCGTATGGTTGCCCCATCGAAAATACCCGGCTGAATTTCCACAAGGCGATTTCGGCTTTTTCTGCGGCGGTGGCGAGCGTTTTGTCATGCGGATTCATTGCCCACAGACGAAGATACACGTGCGCCAGCGAGGCGTATCCGCCCAGCGATGAAAACGCCGCCGGAGACGTTTCGCTCACCAGCCGCAACCCGATTTCCGCGACGTGCAGTGCCGCCGGGTATTTTTTCTGTTTCAGGTGGGCTTCCGCCAGCAAGCCGTAACAACTGATGTCCGTGCCGATGTCCGCAACTTTGAGCGGCAAATCGAGCGCGGTGCGGATGTATGATACGGTTTCCGCCACCCGTCCGAGCGGCAGGAAGTTTTCCGCCTGTCCGCACAACCCCCAACGTTGCGCCTGCACGTCGCCCCGGTTGTATGATGAGGCGTATATATCCAACCAGATTTCGGCACTGCGCCGAAAATCGCCGCGCTGATGGGCGATGTGAGCGGGCATCACCCGACATTCATCCTGCCGCCGGGTATCCCCCAGCGTCACAGCGATGTCGAAGGCTTGTTGCGCATCCGCCGCCGAACCATCCCACTGCCCAATGCCACAACGATAGATGCTGCTCAACTCCAGCACCCACGACAGCGCAGTGGGCTGGTTGATGCGTCGGGCAACGTCCAGCGCCAAACGGCGATAGAACCGCGCCATGCCGTGTGCCGGTACAATTGCGCCGCCAATAATCATATTGCCGTACAATCGGGACAGCACCGCGGACGGGAATACTTGTTCCGCCAAATTCATCCCCCGAATTGAGGTATACAATAGGGCGGAGGTGGGGGCGTTCTCGAAAAACAAAATTTGCCCCAACCGTTCATACGCTTGCGCCCCTTCCAGCAACGCCACCGCGACGGGGTCGTTATGCGGGCGGCGGGCGCCCATCCACACCCGATGTGCGAGTTGGCGCGCAATTTCTTTCCCCAGCCCGAAGAGGCGTCGCGGGGTGGATGGCGGCATCGAAAAACCAAGCACCGCCAGTACCTTTTTATGGTAAAGCAGGCTTTTCGGCAGGCGTCCCTGCCGAAAATAAGCTTCCCCCACCAGCCGCAGCCAGTGCGCCAACAGCGTTTTTTCTGTGCCGGATTCCGCTTGTGCGCGTTCCAGCGCCTGCAACAACAACGTTTTCAACTCATCGAAACGATTTTCCGCTTCCAAAAATGATGCCAGATGCTGGGTGAAGGTTTCAAATTCTTCCCGTTCCCCGTGCGCAAAAACCTGTTCCCAACCCAGCAGAATATTGTTGAAATCATCATCTATGGATGCCGATGCGCCGGGTTCGGGTGTTTTTTCGATGTGTGCCGCCAACAGGCTGCCATAATAACGGCGATGCGACAATTGCGCCCGCGTTTGTTCCTGCGGCAGTGCCGCCAATTTCTCTGCGGCGAATTGTCGCCACAGTTGGTGCATTTCGTACCGGGTTTCCTGCGCCGAGTTGCTCGCCATGACGCGGGTAATCATGCCATATTCCGCGAAGCTCAACAGCGTTTGCGCGGAGACACCGGCGATGACGGCGGTGGCTGCGGCGGTGAATGTGCCCCGGAACACCGCCAGACGGGCGAAACCGGTTTGCTCGTCCGGGGCGAGCTGCTGCCACGTGTAATCCAGCACGGCTTGCAGGCTGTCTCCGTGTTTCTGCGCCGAAGGTTGAACCGTGTCCAGAAAATACACTTCATCCCGGAGCTTTTCCAAAATTTGGCGGCAGGTCAGTGAGGAGACCCAGCGCGCGGCAAGCTCAATGCCGAGCGGCACGCCCGCCAATTGGCGGCAGATTTCCAGCACAGTTTGCACATCGTCGCTCGACAGGGAGAAGTCATGCTGCACCCGCCGGGCATTTTGGGTGAAGAGTTGCACCACCGAGGGGAGGGTATCGGTTTTTTCATCCAACGCGAATCCGTTCAGCAGAAAAACATGCTCCCAGCGAGAATGTAACCGCACGCGCGAGGTAATCAGCAATTTCACGCCGGGGGTTTTTTCCAAAACCTTTTCCAAATGCGGCACAATATTCAACAGATGCTCGAAGTTGTCCAGCACCAGCAACATTTCACGCTGCTGCAAATGGTTTTCCAGTTGTTCGATGGGGTTTCCCTGCTCACCAAAGGTCATATTGATAGCCGAGCCGATGGCGTGAATCAACGATTGTCCGGTTTGTACGGAGGTCATCGGCACAAAAAACACCCCGTCGAAAAAATGGTGCTTCAATTGTTCGGCGATTTTCAACGCCAAACGGGTTTTGCCCACCCCGCCATGCCCGGTGATGGTCAGCAGTCGGCATGCGGGTTGCATCAAGATAGAGGTGACGGTGGCGATTTCGGCGCTTCGTCCGATGAACGGGGTGGGTTGTTGGGGCAACTTGATTTGGGAGGCGGCGCCGGCGGCTTCAATGCGCTCATACAGCAAGCGCGTTTCGGTGGCGGGCAGCACGCCCAATTCGGCAGAGAGGATGTTGCGACAGGTGCGGTACTGAGCCAACGCCGCGCTGCGCCGCCCCATCCGCGTGAGCGCCAGCATCAATTGCCGGTGAGCTTCCTCCCGCCAGGGGTCAATTTCCAATACCCGTTTGAAATAATGGACGGCTTGTTCGTACCGGCGATTTTTGGCGCACGTTTTGGCGAGGGTGTACATCGCTTGCAACGCCTGCTCGCCCAAACGCTCCCGCCAGCCCAGCACCCATTCGCTGAAGACGGTTGCGCCGGAGAGGTAAAATCCCGCCAGAAACTCACCTCGATACAAAGAAACCGCTTTTTCCAAAGCGGTGGTATTTTCCTCGGATGTCCCGTTTACGTCCAATTGCGCCATCAGGGTGGAAAATTCAGCAACATCAAGTGTATGCGGATAATCGGCATTGAAGGAAATGGTACGCCGATTGACGATGAAAGTTTCGGGGAATAATTTACGCAGGTTGGAGAGGGCTTTGCGCAGGTTGGTCTTGGCGTCGGTGTTGGGCATATCTGCCCAAAACAACCCGGCGAGCGCATCGCGGGTGTGGGGTTGGGGGGACATCACTAAATAACAAAACAACGCCAGTGCTTTATTGGTGATGAAGTTATCAATACATGTATGCCCTCGATAAACCTGTGGCGCACCAAACAAAGTTATCCGCAAAGGAATGTTGGCTTCCATTTCACGTTCTTTTCACGATTAAAGTGTATAAATATGACGAGCAATTGTTGATGAAATCCACTATACCATATTTTTGACATTGTTTAAAACTCAGGGGTGGCGCTATGGCACATTCAAAGAAACCATTGGTTTCAAAATCATATTGGTTTAAATGCTGGCGCGAAAACGCCGCCCAAGATACCGGCGACATATGGCGGTTCAGTTTGGAAGACCCGCACACCGGCAAACGTGTTGGTTTTGCCTCGTTGGAAACATTGCTCGCGTATGTAAAAACTGTGTTGGCACAGTGGGAGGAGGAAGCGCAAACTTACGATGACAGAAAAGGCGACATATTGAAGCCCTCTTCGGGGGAGCATAAAAACGGATTGGATAAAAATATAACAACAGACCGGGAGGTATGATGATTTTGAGAAAACAATTTGAATGGATGACCGTTGTTGCAATGTTTGTGGCGTTATTGTTGATTTTTGCAATTCCGGTGGCGCGTACCTTTGCACAGGGCGGCGACACGAATCGGGCAGCGGCATCCACTGGCAGTGCTTTCACCTATCAGGGCAACCTTGAGAAAAGCGGTAGCGGGGTCAGCGACACATGTAGTTTTGATTTTAAGTTGTATGATGCTGCAACCGGCGGGAATCAAGTTGGCTCAACCGTTTCCAAAAGTGGTGTTTCGGTGAGTAACGGCAAATTCACCGCCGAACTGGACTTCGGTAGCAGCGCATTTAACGGCGATGCCCGCTATCTGGATGTGCAGGTGCAATGTACCGGCGACTCCGGCATGGTGGCGCTTTCGCCGCGCACCGCGCTGAACGGCACGCCATATGCCCTGAGCCTGCGTCCGGGGGTGAACGTGAATGGGAGCGATGCGACCGGCAGGATTTTCGGCGCGGTGAATAATGACACAACAGGTTCAAATGCAGCTATTTACGGGGAATCAAAATCAGCTGCGGGCGCCGGTATTTCCGGATGGAACACAAATAGTAGTGGTGGGTATGGCATTTATGGCAATTCCACGGCTTCCAGCGGCACACCGTATGGGGTATATGGTATCGCGTCCGATGCCGGCAGCGCGACATCGTATGGTGTGTATGGCAAAAGTAATTCCAGTTTCGGCACCGGTGTGGGCGGGATTTCGCCCCAAAATGGCGTGTATGGTGAAGCCTCCAATACCTCCGGGACAACTTGGGGCGTGTACGGCAAAAGTAATTCTGCCAGCGGATACGGTGTGTATTCCAGCGGCAATGCTCACATCGAGGGTCAACTCACATGGAAAGCAATGACCGGCACCATTTCCATTCCGGGGTTGGCATTTCAGCCGTTCGACGGTGCTGGGATTCTTATCCGCGACATTAGTGGCGGTGGTGTTACCCCTAGCAGTAGCTCGAGTGTTCTGTCTTATGCGCCCATTCAATTGCCGAACAATGCCACCGTTACAAAATTGAGTTTCTATTGGGCGGATTCCTCGAACTCGAACGGGAATGTTTCATTATATCGAACAGATATGCAAGGGAACGAAAATGCTATGGCTTCAGCCTTCTCATCCGGCGGCAGTTCCGGTGGTGGCGGCGGAACAACCGTCACCAGTTCGTCTTCAACAACAACTATTTCATCCGCCGCAATTGATAATACTGCATACAGCTATTATCTGTATTTGAACCTTCCAATTGACAGTAACAGCGCTACCATCAAAGCATATGGTGTCACCGTCGAATACACCATCACGCAACCGTATTAAGGCAGGATAAGATGAAAAAACGAATGTGGTTATTTTTGATAATCCTGCTGGCACTGGGATTGATGCTCGGCGGGGTGACATACGCGCAAACCGGCGGCACATACGATTTGAGCTGGCACACCATTGATGGCGGGGGCGGTGCAATGACCGGCGGCGGATACACTCTCACCGGCTCCATCGGGCAACCGGATGTCGGCAGCGCCGGCGGCGGGTACTCACTAAACGGAGGTTTTTGGAACGGAAGCAGTAACGGAAGCAGTACAAAATACATCTATCTCCCACTGGTACTGAAATAAATTTTCAGATATGCAAAAGCTTCCCCCCTCTTGATACGTGGGGGGGAGATATTTCATAGAGAAAGGAGAATTTTATGAAAAAGTTTTTGCAATTTACTCTCCCGATTGTGCTCGGCGCGGCGGTATTGCTGGTGATAATCGGATGGGTTGCGCCACAAACCACTGTTCGCGCGGCAGGACCGTGGTATGTCGCTACAACCGGCAATGACAGCAACGACTGCCTTTCCCCCGCCACCGCCTGCAAAACCATCGGCGGGGCAATCGGCAAGGCGTCCTCCGGCGATACCATCAATATTGCCGCCGGGACATACACCGAAACCAACACCATCAACAGCAAATCGCTTACGCTGGTGGGGGCAGGCATCGGGCAAACCATTGTGGACGGCGGGGCAGCCGGCGCCGTATTCAATATTTCCTATGCTTCTGCCAGTATATCCAAAATGACCATTCAAAACGGAACCGGTTATTATGGCTTGGGTGGGGGCATTAAAACAGACAGTCCATTGACATTGACACAGGTCAACATCACCAATAATACCGCTGATTTTGGCGGAGCCATTCATGTTTACAGCACGACCGTCAATATCGTTGACAGTGCCATCGCCGGCAATCGCACTACCAGTAGTTACGGTGGCATTTTTGCCACTGATAACGCTGTTGTCAAAATTGAAAAGTCTACCGTTTCGGGTAATGAGGGGCAAGGGCTGCATATTCAGGCAGGAGGCGCAATGACGCTGACCAATGTGACGGTTAGCGGCAATACCGGCGAAGGGGTGACACCGGGAAGCTCGGTTTACGTGTATAACAGTACCATCGTGAACAATGGATTTTATCAAATACTGAATTACGGCGCCATCACCCTCACAAATTCCATCGTCGGTAACACGCTTGGTGCGACAAATTGTTATGGAACCGGTTCATACACGTCTTTGGGTTACAATCTCGATAGCGGCACGGCGTGCGGCTTTACCAACAACGTCGACCAATCTTCCACCGCCACGCTGTTGCTCCCCCTCGGCGAGTACGTCTGCAGTACCCAAACCCACGCTTGGCTGCACACACCCCCCCCAATTGACTCGGGACACAACCGCCCCACACCCGGGCCACGCAGATGCGCCGGCTCATGCACACGA
>CAZMXX010000221.1:0-6835 GCA_964570315.1 uncultured Anaerolineaceae bacterium
GAATGGAGGGTCCGCGTGGGTGGCAGGTGGGCCGCGGGCGTCGATTCGCATCTCGCAGGGGCGTCTCCACCAAGCCGCCGATGCCTGCGGAGCCGCCCGTCGACGCTATTTGGAAAGGCATGGCAAAGCGGCGGCGGTGCTGTGCCATCCATACGCCTTTCTGGGGCAAATTCTTTACGAATGGAATGAGCCGGATGAAGCGGCGACCTATCTTTCCCAAAGTGTTTTGTGGAGCGACCAAATCGGTTACGGGCATTATGGTGCGCCCATGCGGCTGATGACCGCATTTCTGGCGTGGGTGCAGCATACGCAAACGATGCGCGGCGCGCCCTTGTCGCTGTCGCCGGCGGTGAACGCCATTTTGGCGCGCGTACCGGCGGATATCGGCATGGTGGATATTGGCGCGTGGCGGGTGCGATTGTGGTTGGCGCAAAACAATCACGCAATGGCGGCGCGCTGGGCGGAAGCCTGCCAAACAGACCGATGTCCCCCCGGCGCGTGGCCCCTCTATGGCAAATTAGCGCTGGCGCGGGTGCTGATTGCCCGCCAAAAGCCCGCGCAAGCGTTGAGCGTGCTGCATCAAGTCCGCCAATCCGCCGAAAAAATCGGCGGCACGGGCTGGCTCATCGAAGCGCTGGCGCTCGAAGCGCTCATCCACCGGGCAGCGGGGCAGACCACCCGCGCGCGGACATCGCTGGAACGCGCCCTCACCCTCGCCGCGCCGGAAGGCTATATTCGCACCTTTGTGGATGAAGGCGCGGCAATGCGCGAACTACTGTCGGATTTTCGCGGGCAGATTGCCCATCAACCCAAACCCGAGCTGAAAGATTACGTCGCCAAACTGGTGGCATCCTTCCCCGATGCCGCGCCGGAAACGACGGTCGTCCCTGCCGTTCCCCCGCCGCAAACGCCCCTGATTGAGCCGCTCAGTGAGCGCGAGCTGGAAGTGCTGCGCCTCATCGCCATCGGCTTTTCAAACCAAGAAATTGCCGATAAACTCTTTGTGGCAATCGGCACGGTAAAAAAACACACCAACAACATTTACGGCAAGCTCGGCGTGCGCAACCGCACCCAAGCCATTTTACGTGCCACCGAACTGGCGCTCCTCCCCCCGCAATAAACCTTCTCACACAATTGACAGTTTTTAGCCACAAATTTTCACAAATTACACGAATTATCATTGAGGAATGGGTATTCGCGGCTGATTTTCATTCACTCCATTAAACTGTGTAACCCTGAAAATAAACCCTCAAATAAACTTTTGTTCACTGACGCCCCCTCGGTTTACTGCTATGATGTGACTATCCGGCAGGAATGAGGAGGTTTTTTTTGTGAACGAAAATCAAGTATATCGAATCAGAGTTAAAGGACATCTGGATTACGATTGGGCTGATTGTTTTGAAGGCTTGACCATCACCCATGAAGCGGACGGCACAACGACGCTTTTCGGTTCGTTGCCGGACCAGGTTGCGCTGCACGCCGTTCTCATCCGGATTCGGGATATGAACCTGCCGTTGATTTCGGTGAACTTGGAAGTATGAACGAGGAGTCAGACATGTTGTTAAATTACACCCAGACGATACTGGTAGCTCAAGAACAGCGCAAAGATATTCTGCGCAATGCGAACCGGGCGCGGCTGGCACAGATTGCTCAATGCGGCAAAACGCGCAAATGGTGGCGCCCCTTCGGGCACAACGCCCCCACCGCGTGCGAGTTTCAATTCAGCCGCCCACTGTTGTCACAGTGCCAAATCGGCGAATGCCCAAAATAGCGTGAAACGGGCGGTTTGACCCGGGTCGAACCGCCCGCCAAAGAAGGAGACATGGATTATGAACGGTAAAATCATTCTGACCGTCTTCGCGGTTCTGGTGGGACTGCCGATGGTCGGTTGGCTGGGGTTGCACATCAAGCCGAAACCCTTTCCCGCTTACCCGGCGCAAACGCCCCCGCTGGAAACCATCGAACTGCCGGCGGATTTGCCCGCGCCCGTCACCCGCTATTACAAAACCACCATCGGCGACCGCATTCCGGTCATCGAATCGGCGGTCATCAGCGGGCGCAGCACCCTGCGCATTCAGGGCATCACTTTTTCATCGCGGTTTCGATTCACCCACATTGCCGGGCAGGATTACCGCCATTACATCGAGACGACCTTTTTCGGCTACCCGTTGATGAAGGTGAACGAATGGCATTTGGGGGGCAAAGCCCGGTTGGAACTTCCTTTCGGCATCATCGAAAATGAGCCGAAAATTGATATGGCTGCCAACCTGAGCCTGTGGGGCGAAGCCATTTGGCTGCCCTCGCTCTTCATCACCGACCCCCGCGTGCGCTGGGAAGCGATTGACGATACTCACGCCCGGCTCATCGTTCCCGCCGGTGAAAACGGCGAAGAGGATACGTTCACCGCCACCTTCGACCCGGGAACCGGTCTGCTCGTCAGATTGGAGGCGTTGCGCTGGAAAGAACCGGACAGCCCCAAAAAGCTCATCTGGCGGAACGAACCGCTGGGCTGGCGGAAGTTTCACGGAGTGATGGTTCCCTCGCCCGCCGCCACCATCTGGGAGGATGAAGGGACGCCCTGGGCGCAATGGACGGTCGAAGAAGTGGTTTACAATGTAGATGTTTCGGAGTACATTAAAGAGAGAGGATATTGATATGTGGGTCAAAGCATTCGGTTTCACGTTGGCACTCGGCATTGCCCTTACCAGTCTGGCGATGATGGTGTGGGGAGAACGCTGGCACAAAGCGGAAGTTGCCGCTTACGGCGGCGAGCGTCGCCCCCGCTGGTTTTACCTCCTGTCCGCGCTGGTCGTTGGTTTCTACCTGTTCGCCCTGCTCAACTTTGCGGGCGGCGATAAAACGTGGGCGAGCTGGGTGTTGATGGTCTTCATCCCCGTCGCGTGGACATTGAAGGGGATATTGCTCATCTTCAACCCGCAGGGGCGCGCGAAAATCACCGCGCTATCGGAACGTTCCGACTGGATGAAAATCGGGCTGGCGCGTTTGCCGCTGGCGCTAATTCTGACCGCCCTGACGGCTTGGGCGTGAAATTCAGAGGAGAACACAAATGTCGAAACCGTGGTATATCGAATTATACGAACATTTTCCCGATTACAACGCCGAACCCTACACGCAGGGCACAAAAGGCGAAGTGGATTTCATCGAGCAGGAACTCGCGCATGACCGCGCGAAGGCGATTTTGGATGTGGGGTGCGGCACGGGGCGGCACGCGCTGGAACTCGGGCGGCGAGGGTACGCGGTGGTCGGCGTCGATTCGTCCGAGGCGCTGCTGGCGCAGGGACGCTCGGCGGCGCAGGCGGAAAACCTCAACGTCACTTTCATCGCCGGTGATGCCCGCGCCCTGAATTTCGAGGCGCAATTCGATGTCGCGCTCTCCATCTGCGAAGGGGCATTTTCGCTGATGGAAACCGACGAAATGGATTTCCTGATTCTGGAAAACATCGCCCACGCCCTCCGCGACCCCGACCCGGCGCAGGGGCTTTCGGGGGGAAAATTCATCCTGACCACACCCAACGCCGCTTTCATGCTGGCAAACGATTCGGATGAGGGCGCATTCGACCCGGTGACGTGCCGGGAAACGTTCCCATTGGAAGCGACCGGTGCGGACGGCAGCAAAAAAACCCTGCATTGCTCGCAACGGTATTACACCTGCCCGGAGTTGAAAACCTTGCTGAAACAAGCCGGATTTCGGCACATCCGTTTTTTCGGGGTCACGGAATCCGGTTTCGATGGGCGCGCGACACCATCCAAAGAACATTTTGAGCTGGGCGTCGTCGCCGAAAAATAGGAGAACGACATGCACACTTATCTGATAGAAATGCTGGTCTGTCCGGTCTGCCACGGGGAATTGACGTGGCGCATCACCGAGCAAAAGGGGACGCGCATTGAAGTGGCGGAAGCCCGATGCAACGATTGCGCCGCCACCTACCCCGTGCGCGACGGCATCGGGTTGTTTCTCTCGCCCGCACTGCCGCGCAACGATTTGTGGCAACAGGTTGACAGCGGATTGATTCACCATCTGCACGAGCATCCCGAACTTCAACGGCAATTGATGACCGTGCCACTGGCAACGCTATCGCCCGCCGACCAGTTTTTCCGGGTACTGGTGCTGGAATCGCGCGGAGATTTCGGCGCGGCGCAGATAGCGGAGGATTTGGCGCTCAAAGGTTTGTACACCCCCGCATACACCCAATGCTGGCACAACCAACTGGATTACGTCATCGAGTATCTTTCCGCCACCAACGGACCCATCGTAGATTTGGCATCCGGGCGGGGCTATCTGGTCGAAAGAATCATCCGCCGCCTTCAGCGCCCGGTCATCGCCACCGATTTTAGCCCCGGTGTGTTGCGCCGCAATCGGCTTTGGTTGCAGTATTTGGGTTTGTATGAGCAAGTCAGTCTGTTGGCATTCGACGCGCGGCTCACTCCTTTTAAAGATGGTGCGGTTGACACATTGACCACCAATTTGGGATTGCCCAACATCGAAGAGCCGGGCAATCTGCTGAAAGAGCTACGGCGCATCGTCGGGGGGGTGTTTTTAAGCGTCTCCCATTTCTACCCGGAGGAAGATGAAGCCAACGCGAAAATTATTCGCAAAATGGGGCTGACGCCATTGCTCTATCAGCGTAGCGCATTGCAGCAGTTCGCCGAAACCGGTTGGGCAGTGGCAATAAAAAACCTCTGCGAGGGAAAAGCCAGCCCAACCCCGCCGAGTATCATCCTCGACGGGGCAACCATTGATGGGCTGCCGGTGACAGACACTCATTTGGCGTGGTGCGTGTTGCTGGCACGCCGCGCCGAACAAACCACCTGAAAACCAATATCATCACATTTTTTGAGAAGATAACTATGCAAAACACCACACTTTTCGCAAACACTCCATCCGACACCCAACCTTCCCCGATGCCCGCCACCGAAATTGCCGGTTTTTGGCGCAGAGTTTTCGCTTTCATGCTGGACGGGCTTTTCCTGAGCATTCCGCTTCTCATGCTCGGATTTGCGTTTCGCAGTTTTGCTTTTTCGCTGGGTCCCTGGGGGCGGCTGATTGGCTACGGACTGCTCTTCCTGTATTGGAGCGTCTTCAATTCAACCTTCAGAGAGGGTCAAACCTTTGGCAAACAATTGCTGGGCATCGCGGTGGTTGACCGTCACGGCGACTATCTTTCACTGCCCGCATCCATGCGCCGGGCATCTATTTTGGCGCTGATTGGCTTGCTGAATCAGTGGGCTTTGCCGGTGCTGGAAACGCCGGTGATGGTGGTCATCACCGGGACGATTGTCCTCGGCGGCGGGTTGGCACTGCTGTACGGCGTGATTTTCAACCGCCAAACACGGCAGGGCATTCACGATTTGATAGCCGGTTCATACGTGGTGAAAACGTCTCACCGCCCGAAAACACACCTGCCGGAAACGCCACCCAGCCACAAACGCATCACCATCGGGCTTGTCGGCGCCGGATTGATTTTGAGCATCGCCATTGGGGTGCTGATGCAGAACGCGAATCCAACCTTTGGCATTTTAGTGCCGACGGAATGGAAAGAAATTCAAGCCCTGCGCACCACCCTCGCCCACAACGACGACTTTTTCAATGTCGGCGTGCGACGTCTCAATCAGAACAGCAGCCGCACATCCGACGCCCGGCACAACCTCCACATCACCGTGTGGATGAAAAAACCGTGCGAGCAATATACCGCATACTGCGACACCGCTTTGCAGCAAGTGGCGCAAACCGTCTTTGAAAATTATGCGGGCATTGACCGCCTTTCCGAGATGCGCATCACCCTGATAAACCGTTTCGACCTCGGTTTGGCGCGCGGAAGTTACAGCCACGGGGCAACGCAAACAATTGACGACTGGCGCAAGCAGTTGGATTAATCGCCGCAAAAGGGATAATTTGATGAAACAACGTCTGACGTATTTATGGAAAATCGTACTGGCGGGGCTGGTGTTCACGGTGGGAATTGTCATCGGGGGCATCATCCCCACGCTGATGGGCTTGCCCGCGCCCCCCATCCCCGAAGGGGCAGAAGTGAGTCTCATCCTCCTTTACACCCTGCCGGCGAGCATGGTGCTGGCGGCGGCGCTGGCGGCACTGGCGCGCGGGATCCAAGGTCGCTTTCTGAGCCGCTGGCTGATTTTAGGCTTCTTCACTTGGGGCGCCCACATCGCAATGTTCATCGAAGCGGCGATATTCATGGAGACCGGCGCCGTATCGGCAATGAACACCACGCTCTTCACCATCATCAGTTATTTCACCCCCGGTTTTCTGTCCGCGGCAATTATCGCCCGCCTTTTTCCACCGGACACGGCGGGTCGAAGTTTCCGCGCCAATCTCGCGGCATTTTTCGCCGGACGAAAGACCGCCGTTTGGGGTTGGCGGTTGCTCGGTGTGCTGGTGGCGTTTCCCGCCATTTACATCTTTTTCGGATGGCTGGTTATGCCGTTCACATATCAATTTTACGCGCAAGGCGCATATGAACTGACCGCGCCGAGCTGGGGGCAAATCATCCCGGTGCAGTTTGCGCGCAGCCTTCTGCTCCTGCTGATTTCGCTGCCCATTCTGGTCACTTGGCGCGACACCAGCCGCCGGTTGTTCTTCTGTCTCGGCTTCGCCATCTTCGTGCTGATAGGGTTGGTGTGGATGATCACCTCATATTGGTTCGACCCGGCACTGCGCATCTTCCACAGTTTGGAAGTGTTCGGCGACGCGATGGTGTACACCGGCGTGCTGGTGAGCCTACTCGTCAAAAAAGACAATTTAAAAGCGATACGGTGAAATGTCAAGTAGCAGAAAGTAGGTTTAGAGGGTGAAAAA
>CAZMXX010000222.1:0-6798 GCA_964570315.1 uncultured Anaerolineaceae bacterium
TCCGAGACCAAAATGGTGTCGCCCGCGCGGAGGTTTTCCAGCCCCCAACTGTACGCCACCAGATTCAGGGCTTCGGTGGCGTTGCGGGTGAAAATCAGCTCGCGCCAGCTTGCCGCATTGATGAAACGGGCAATCTTTTTGCGCGCTTTTTCGTATTCGTCAGATGATTTTTCGCTTAAATCGTAAATACCGCGATGCACGTTGGCATAATATTCGCGGTAACAAGCGTCAACGGCGTCGAGAACCGCCAGCGGTTTCTGCGAGCTTGCAGCACTATCCAAATATACCAGCGGCTTGCCATTGGTCTGTTGATTGAGCAATGGGAAATCGCGGCGAATGGCATCAACGTTAAACATAGTTCCCTCTTTCCGGCGGTTATCTTACCTCAAATGCCGGTTTGATACAAACACTTTCCCCCTCTGCGTCATTCGGCAATCGCCAAAGGGGGCGCAAACTATAACCGCGCCGTCATTTTTTGGGTGACGGCATCCATCAGCCGGTCGCGGACACGTTCATTCCCCATCCGGGTGAACACGGTTTCAAAAAACCCTTCCACAATCATCTGGACGGCGGTATTGCGGGGGATGCCCCGACTTTGCAGATAAAAGACGTATTCCTCTTCCACTTGACTGATGGTAGCGGCATGACTGGCGCGAACATCGTTGGCGTCAATTTCCAGCGCCGGGATGGAATCGGCGCGAGCGGTATCATTCAGTAGCAAATTTTGATTCTTCAGGTACGAATTGGTGAGCTGTCCGGTCGGGTCAATTTTTATCATCCCGATGAAGATGGCGCGGGCAGCATCTTTCAACGCGCCGTGCAGCAGCAGGTCGCCGCCGGTGGCATAACCGATGTGACGCATCATCGTATCGAGGTCAACATGCTGGTCGGCATCCAGAAAATAGACGCCGTTGCACTGCACATTCGAGCCGTCGCCAATCAGTTGGGTATCAATGAATGTTTTGGTCAATCGGCTGCCGAGTTCGCCCAAATCCCAATACACATTGCTGTCATCGTATGCCAGCGCGCGTTTGGTGTTGAAATTGTAAACGTGATGCCCCCACTGTTGCACATCCACATAGCGCACGAAGGCGTTTTCGCGGGCGATGATTTCCACCACCCCCACCGCCAAACCGGGCGCGGCATCATCCAGCGATGCCATTTCTTCGATGTAATTCACCTGCGCGCTTTCCTCGGCGATGATGAGCGTGCGGTGGATGGTGCTTGCCCCTGCCCCGTCAAGCGCAATGGCGGTTTGGAAGGGCTGTTCAACGGCAACATTTTTGGGGACATACAGGAAAACACCGTTCTGCCACAGTGCGGCATTCAACGCGGCGAATTTGCTGTCGGAGGGGGGGACAGCCTTCGCCATCAGATGCTCCGCCACCAACGCCGAATGCTCGCGCACGGCGGTGTGCAGGTCGGTGAAAATGACCCCTTTTTCCGCCAGCGCCGGGTCAACATCGGCGAAAATCAATTGCCCGTTCACCAGCGCGAGCCGCCCGGCGGCGTCTTTGTCTGCATCCAGTAATTGTTGCAGGGTTGCCGGCAGGTCGCTCAACGCGGAGACCGGCGCCACCGAAGGGGCAACATCCGGTGAAAACTGCGCCCAGTCAATCCGCTTCAGGCTGGTGCGCCGCCACGGCTCATCTTTGGTGGTGGGCATGGGCGTATCTTCAAAAATGCTCCAGGCGGCGGCGCGTTTTTCCGCCAGCCATTGCGGGTCGTTTTGCGCGGCGGCAAAATTATCGAATATTTCTTTCGAGAAAATAGTGGTATCTTTCGTTTTTTGCAGAGTGGTCATCATAGCTATCCTACCGAACCTTCCATTTCGAGTTCAATCAGGCGATTCATCTCCAGCGCATATTCCATCGGTAACTCTTTGACGATGGGTTCAATGAACCCGCTGACAATCATCCCGGCGGCTTGCGCCTCGCTGATGCCCCGGCTCATCAGGTAGAAGAGTTGCTCCTCCGATACTTTGGTGACGCTCGCTTCATGCCCGATGCTGACGTTGTTGTTTTCAATTTCCATGTACGGGAAGGTGTCGGAGGCGGATTGATCATCGAGAATGAGCGCATCGCACACCACGGTGCTCTTGCTGTTTTCCGCGTTTTTTGTCACCTTCAACAACCCGCGATAGCTGGCGCGTCCTCCGTCTTTGCTGATGGATTTGCTGGTGATGACCGAGCTGGTGTTCGGCGCCATGTGAATGATTTTCGCGCCCGCATCCTGATGCTGCCCTTTGCCCGCAAAAGCGATGGAAAGGACTTCGCCGTGCGCACCGGGTTCCATCAGCCACACAGCCGGATATTTCATAGTCAGTTTCGAGCCGAGGTTGCCGTCCACCCATTCCATGGTGGCGTCCTGATATGCCATCGCCCGTTTGGTGACCATGTTGAACACATTGGTTGACCAGTTCTGGATGGTGGAATAGCGGCAGCGCGCCCCTTTCTTCACCACAATTTCCACCACCGCCGAGTGCAGGCTGTCGGTGGAATAGGTGGGCGCGGTACAGCCCTCCACATAATGCACGTATGCGCCTTCATCCACAATAATCAGGGTGCGCTCAAATTGCCCCATATTCTGAGCATTGATGCGGAAATACGCTTGCAACGGCAAATCGATATGCACCCCTTTCGGCACGTAAATGAAGCTCCCGCCCGACCACACGGCGGTGTTCAACGCGGCAAATTTGTTGTCGGACGGCGGAATCACCGAGCCGAAATATTCTTTGAAAATCTCTTCATGGTCGCGCAGCGCGGCATCGGTGTCCAAAAAAAGGACGCCCTTGGCTTCCAAATCTTTTTTGATGTTGTGGTAGATGACTTCGCTTTCATATTGCGCGCCGACGCCCGCCAAAAACTTCTGTTCCGCTTCGGGGATGCCCAGCCGGTCGAACGTATTTTTGATGTCATCCGGCACATCATCCCAAGAGCGGGCTTGCCCCTCGGTGGGTTTGATGTAATAGTAGATGTCATCAAAATCAATTTCTTTCATCTTGGGACTGCCCCAATTGGGCATCGGACGTTCCAAAAAATGCCGGTACGCCTTCAGACGTATGTCCAGCATCCACGCCGGTTCGTCTTTCATCGCGGAAATCTTCCGGACAAGTTCTTCCGTCAAACCTTTTTCCGCCTTGAAAATATAATCTTCCGGACTGTTAAATCCGTATTTGTAATCTCCAATATTTACATCAGCCGATTGCGTCATGCATCCTCTCCTTTTATGCGTATTCCTTGATAATTTCGTCGTACCCTTCAGCTTCCAGGCGTTCCGCCAATTCCTGCCCGCCGGAAAGGATGATGCGTCCATTAACCAAAATGTGGACAAAATCGGGACGGATGTAATTGAGAATGCGGTTGTAATGGGTAATGACCACCACGCCCATGTTGCTGCCCTCTTTGACAACATTCACGCCTTCGGAGACGATGCGCAGCGCGTCAATGTCCAGCCCGGAGTCGGTTTCATCCATGATGGCGAATTTGGGCTGCAAAAGTGCCATCTGCAAAATTTCGGCGCGTTTTTTCTCGCCGCCGGAGAAACCGTCGTTAAGGTAGCGTCGGGCGAATGAACGATCCATCTTCAGCATTTCCATCTTTTCCAGCAGAAGTTTGCGGAATTGGGTGATGGGCATATCGCCCCGCACAGCATTCAGCGACGTGCGCAGAAAGTTCGCCATGCTCACCCCCGGAATGGCAGTGGGGTACTGAAATGCCAAAAATAACCCGATGCGTGCGCGTTCATCCGGGCTGAGTTCCAGCAGATTTTGGTCGCCCAGCAAAATTTCACCGCTCTCGACCTCATATTTCGGATGCCCTGCCAGCGCATATGCCAGCGTGCTTTTTCCGCCGCCGTTGGGACCCATAATCGCGTGTACTTCACCCTGCTTCACCGACAGATTGATGCCCTTCAAAATCGGTTTTTCTTCCACGCTGACATGCAATTCTTTTATTGATAATGTCAAAGCCATAAGTTGTTCGTCTCCGTTTACTGTTTTCTGCGTCAACCACACAATGGGGTTGGAATTCGGTTGATATTTTACAAGCGCCGGAATAATTTGTCAACTTTTTTGTTGTTAAATTTTTGCAATGTGCTCGCCGTCATGCTATAATTTTTCTTGCATTAAGAAGGGGTAACGTGCAGGAATGTCAAAAAACGGTTTATTACGTGATGTGCATATGCCAAAAACACGACGCTTGGTGTTGTTGGCAATTAAGGAACATGGTCGTCTCACGGCAGACCAGTTGGCGGAGATGCTCAACATCAGCGCGGTAGCCGTGCGCCGCCATTTGGACAATCTGAAACAAGACCGACTGGTTTCATATGAAGAGACGCAGCGAGGGGTCGGGCGTCCCCGGTTTGAATATTTTCTCACCCCCAAAGCCGACCACCTTTTCCCGCGCAACTATCAGGATTTGGCGGCGGATTTCATCCTGAGCATCCGCGATATGTACGGCAAAGAGGCGGTTGACGCCATTTTCAAAAAACGTGCCGACAAAATCACGCAAACGTATCGCCCGATGATTAATGGTGATACGCTGGAAGAACGGATTGCGCAACTGGTGGCGTTGCGGCAGGAAGACGGGTACATGGCAAATTGGCAGAAGCAGGATGATGATTTGTTCATCATCACCGAGCACAATTGCCCCATTCAGCATGTGGCATCCGAATGCGCGCAGGCGTGCCATGAAGATTTGATGCTGTTTTCCAATTTACTGGGCGCGGAGGTCATCCGGCTCAATAATCAGGCAGATGGCGACCACACATGTCGATACAAAGTTGCCGGGCAGGAATCGGATGCCGGATTGAGTTAGACTCCCCGGCAACTTTATAGTAAAATCCCCAAACCTTTAAAATAAAGAGGACATCGTATGTCACAAATTTCAAAAGAACAGGTTTTGGCGGCATTACGCCGCGTGATGGAACCGGAACTTCATCAGGATTTGGTTTCATTGAAGATGATTGAAGACATCCAGATTGATGGCGGCAATGTTTCATTCACCATTGTGCTGACCACCCCCGCATGCCCGTTGAAAGCGCAGATTGAAGCCGAAGCGACCGAGGCGGTGATGCAGATTCCCGGTGTCACCGCGGTGAAAATCACCCTCGATTCGCACGTCCCCGCCGATTCGCGGCTGATGGGCAACCTCAAGCTTGAAATACGCAACACCATCGCCGTTGCCAGCGGCAAAGGGGGCGTGGGCAAAAGCACGGTGTCCACCAATCTGGCGCTTTCGCTGGCAATGGAAGGGGCGAATGTGGGCTTGCTGGATGCCGACATTTACGGACCCAACATCCCGCTGATGATGGGCGTGGATGCAACCCCTCGCGCCATGGACGGCAAAATTATTCCGCCGGTGGGGCACGGCGTAAAGCTCATCAGTATGGGATTTTTGGTTGACCCGAAACAACCCCTCATCTGGCGTGGTCCGATGTTGCACGGCACAATCCGTCAATTTTTGGAGGATGTGAAATGGGGCGAGCTGGATTATCTGATTATTGACCTGCCCCCCGGCACGGGCGACGCCAGCCTGAGTTTGGCGCAAAGTATGAGCCTGACCGGCGCGGTGATTGTGACCACGCCGCAGCAGGTTGCCACCACCGACGTGATTCGCAGCATTGGCATGTTCCGCCAGTTGAAAGTGCCCATCTTGGGGCTGGTTGAAAATATGAGCTATTTCATCGCCCCTGACACCGGCAACCGCTACGATATTTTCGGAACCGGCGGCGGCAAAAAAATGGCGGACGAGAATCATCTGGCATTTATGGGCGAAATTCCCATCGAAATTGCCGTGCGCGAAGGCGGCGACGCGGGCACGCCCATTGTGGTGCGCGACCGCGACTCGGCGGCGGCACAGGCAATCCGCAAAGTTGCCCGCACGGTGGCATCGCTGGTGAGCATTTATCACCTCGCCCCGGAATCGGTGGGGCAAGCGCCCGCCGCTCCGACGCTGAATGTTGTCGGGCAGTAGCACCATCCGCACCCAAAAAGGCGAACCGACCGTGGTTCGCCTTTTTTGATGCCGCCTTTTCACCGAAACTCAGCGCGTAACTTCAAAATCATCCCCGGCAGATTGCGACAAATCCACCGTCACAACTTTTCCGCCCCAGCCATCCACCAAATCGTGCGCCCGCACGATCACCGTGGTCACGTCCGCGGGGATGCGGATGCCGGATTGCCCGCGGGTGAAAGGCTGTTCATCCACGTGGGGATGCACCAGCAACCGCGTGAAGGGGTCGGCGGGTCTGGGCTTCACCACCGAGCCGTCGGGCAGCACCACGTCCCAGCCGTCGGCGTAATCTTCCCAGCCGGTGTCGGGGTGCGCCACCGTCACCTCAAACCGCCATGAGCCGTCCGCCGCCTGCGCCGCCTTCACAAAAAGCACGTCGGCGTTGGCGGCAGAGGATGGCGCGGGCGTTGGTAGCGGCGATTCAGCGAGGGGCGTGGGAAGGTCGGGGTTGACGGGGGAGACGGCGGTTGCGGTTGGGGATGTTGTTTTCGGCGCGGTGGCACATGCCGTCAGCGCAAAAAATAGCGTGCCCATCAAAAAGAGGGGGGTAAATTTTTCCATCGGTTCATCCCTTTTCGTTTTCGTGTCTATTCACGGACTTCTTCACGGATTTTTCGGGGCGCGTCGAGCATCATTCGGATTCTTTGCGCCAGATCATAGGTGGAAAACGGCTTGGGCAGAAACTCAATTGTGCCGGGAATATTCGCGGCGCGCCCGATTACATCGCGGGTATAGCCGGAAATGAACAAAACCGGCAACGTCGGTATGACCCAACCCAGGTGTT